>CAZFVT010000001.1:0-43977 GCA_964522355.1 uncultured Woeseiaceae bacterium
TGGCAGCGCCCGCATCGACCCTCGCCTGCTGCGCAGGCGCGAGTTTGCGACCGACGCTCGCGAGTTCAGCTATATCGATGTCGACGATAGCAGCGATTCCCTCGCGCTCGCTGCCGGCAGCATCGCGTTTACCTGGTGCCAAGTGCCTTTCGTTTACTCGCTCGGCGACGATGCCGAGGTGACGGTAACTTACGACGACGGCAGCCAGACCTCAGACGGCTCGCTGGCGCTACCCGCCGAGATCTGCCCGGATATCTTCACGCGCAGCGGACGCGTCCGTCGCGTTGAGGTTCGCATTCCCGCGGGCCTTCTATTGACCGACTAAAAAGATAAAAGGATTCGTCATGTCCAATTTCTATCAGCGGCGCCTGTCGCTCGCCGGTATCGACGTTTCGGGAATGTCTCTCGAAGACCTGAAGGCACTTGTTCGCAAGATGCTGGAAGACAAGATCCATGGCATCTCGTTCAGCCCCTATACCGAAGGCCAGGGCCCCGGCACCCAAGTCCAGGCAGACCAGATCAACAGCCGGCTGGACATCATCAAACCCTACACCCAGTGGATTCGTACCTTCTCCTGCAGCGAAGGCAACGAACTGATGCCGGCCATCGCCAAGGAATCCGGCCTCAAGACGCTGGTTGGCGTGTGGCTTGACGCCGACAAGGAGCAAAACGAAATCGAGCTTGCCAATGCCATTGAGATTGCGCAGGCCGGGCATGCCGACATCCTTGGCGTTGGCAATGAGGTACTGCTCCGCGGCGACCTGACGGAAGACGAGATTCTTGAGTACATCGCCCGCGCCAAGGAAGGAGCCCCGGGTGTTCCCGTCGGCTACGTCGATGCTTACTTCGAGTTCAACGACCACCCGCGCATCGCCGATGCCTGCGACGTTATTCTCGCCAACTGCTACCCCTTCTGGGAGGGCTGCCCGGCCGAGCACGCGCTTCTCTATATGAAAGAGATGTATCGGCGAGCGCAGCACGCGGGCAACGGCAAGAAGGTCATCATCAGTGAGACGGGCTGGCCGAACATCGGAACGGCGGAGCGCGGCGCGGTGCCCTCGGAGGTAAACGCGATCAAGTACTTTATCGACACCTACCGGTGGGCCGAGGAAGAGGGCATAGAGATCTTCTGGTTCTCGTCCTTCGACGAGGCCTGGAAGGTCGATGCAGAAGGCGATGTCGGCGCTTACTGGGGTCTGTGGGATAAAGACGGCGTGCCCAAGTACTTCTAGGCACCTGTCGCTTTATTCACCCGCGACTCATCACAATAGAGACCAAGGCTATGGAATTCCAGCACGGCAACGCCATCTGCTATTCAGGCTACCGCGAAGGCCAGAGCCCGATTGACGGCACTTATCCAACGCGCGACCAGATCCGGGAAGACCTGCTGATCCTTCAGGGTCACTGGCAGTATCTGCGGCTTTACGACTGCAGTCCTCACGCGCAGATGGTGCTCGAGATCATCCAGACCGAAGGGCTCAACTTCAAAGTCATGCTCGGTCTCGATATGGCCGCTGAGATGAGTAACCCACATTGCCCGTGGGGAGCGGATTTCAGCGACGACGTGCTCTACGCGAATCGCGAGAAGAATGGGCGAGAGGCGAAGCGGCTGACGGAGCTCGCCAATGAATTTGCCGACGTCGTTTTCTCCGTGTCGGTTGGCAATGAGGCCAGCGTCGAGTGGACCGACCACATGGTTCCGGTCGAGAGCCTGATCGGTTACGTGCACGACGTGCGAAAGGCAATTGATCAGCCAATCACCTTCTGCGAGAACTACGTCCCCTGGACCTACAAGCTGGCGCCGTTGGCGGACGAGCTGGACTTCATCGCCATTCACACCTACCCCGCCTGGGAATACCGCTCCATTGAAGATGCATTGGAGTTCACCAAGGAAAACTACCAGTCGGTGGTCGATCATTATCCGGGCAAGCCGGTCGTCATCACCGAAGCAGGCTGGACGACCGCGGCCAACGGTCGTGGCATAGAGCCGCACAATGCGTCGCAGGAGCTGCAGGCCGCCTATTATGAGCAGCTCATGGAGTGGTCAAACGCCGAGAAGATCCTGACCTTCGTGTTCGAAGCTTTTGACGAGCCGTGGAAAGGTTCACCCGACCCATTGGAACCCGAGAAGCACTGGGGACTGTTCGATGTCCATCGCAAACCCAAGCTGGTGATGCGCGATCGCTTCCGTAATCTCGCAAGCGCCTGAGTTCGCCCGGACAGTCCGCTACTCGATGAAGCGTATGCTGTCGAGGTAGAAGGTCACGGGCGTCCGCCCGGCCACCGTCGTTACGACAAAGCCAGTTTTGATCGACGACAGGTCCTTGCCCCTGAGTGAAATCTCGTAGCGGGTCCACTCGTTGCTCAGCACGATGTTGTCTTCTTTGGCAATCGCCGAATCGGAATAGTCGTTCGACTCATCGAGGAGACCGACTCCAAAGCTCACACGCTCGCCGCCGTACTGACCTCGTGCCCACAGCTCCAGCGCGCGTGCCTTGCCGAGATCGTAGCCCCCGTCCTGTTCTCCCCAGTTGTTGGGCGGGTTCTGCCAGGCAACGCCGACCCAGCCTGCCCGGCCCTCGTAGCGCATGCGAATGCTCCGATCGCCTTCGTAGACCTGCTCGGCGGAATCGCCGTCAACCGTCAGGTTGCCGGTATCACCCATCCAACCGGAGGGTGTCCAGGGCATGAAGTCGAAGCCGTCCTCGTAGACCGGGAACGGCAGCCTGGTCGTCACCTCTCCCTTCACGAGCAGTGGCAGGTTGGCCGTGCCGGCATTGCCGTCTTCATCGTAGACGTAATAGAACAATCGATAGGGCCCGGGATAGCTCGGCAGCCGAACGGAAACTCCCGTCACGTCAGACTCCAGAATCGCACTCTCGATGTCTGGCATGTCGGGGCGGTAGTCGCCGCCCTGCGGAATATCAGGCGTTTCCGGCCGCAGTGCCCAGCGAGCCGTCAGCGCACCGCCCTCAGGGTCCGACGCCGTCGCAGACACGGTTATCTCATCACCCGGCTCAAGCTCAACCGGGCCTTCGTAGGTTAGCGGTTCGACGGCCGGTGCACGATTCGCGGGTGCCGTGCCGCTCCACAGCTCGGTCATGGTGTCGACGGCGGCGAGCCTGGCCCCATCTTTAAGGAACATGCCGAACCAGGTTTCCGTGACCTCCATCTTGTTGCCCCACAGGAAGGCGTAGCTTCCGAGGGCGACGTCGCTAGCCTCGAGAATGCCCTTCTCGTAGCTTTGACGATAGAAGTCGGCCTTCTGGCTGCTGGTGCCTTCGTAGGCAGCACCCCAGGCGGTCTCGCCGACTTCCCAGAACCCCAGCGGTCCGAACTCGCCAAGAATAAAGGGCTTTGTTGCGCCGCCGTCTCGCAGGAACTGCGGAACGACACCGGCGCCGCCGTACGCGTTCACTCCATGAATATCGATCGCCGGCGATTTGTGATGCAGATATTCGATCCGGCCGCCGTGAACGAAGGTCGTTACGCTCATGGTCGGATGGTTCGGGTCGACCTCCTTGACCATCGCCGCGATGTCGTTGACCGCTTGCCAGATGGCCGGGTCGTCACCGTCCTCAAAGCCCTCCATCTCATTGCCGATGCCCCACAGGAGCAACGCCGGGTGGTCCTTGTAGCGCAGCACAATGTCGCGCGCACGATTGAACTGGGTCTCAACCTGCTCAGGGTCGTTGTAGTCGAAGCCGTGACGTTCGTGGCCGAGCCAGATGCCGACCGTTACTGTCAGACCCAGCGCATGCGCCTCATCCAGGATTACGCCGACGTCTTCGTTGCCCCTTACGTTCTCGGCGTCCCAGGTACGAACGGAGTTGCCACCGGCAGCGGCGAGTGCTTCAAGCGAGTGGTCGCCACCGGCCCCGCGAATGAAATAAGGCTCTCCGCCGCGGAAGAGCTGCCAGCCCTCGTCGGTTTTGCGGAGCTCTACAGGTACCGCCTCGGCCATAACCAACCCGGATGAAAAAAAAGGCCCTGCTAGAAGCAGGGCCTTCAGAATTACGAGACTCTTGTAACGACCAAAGAGTCTCCTCATAACTCGATGACCGAAACCACACCGTCGTTGAACAGCGGCGGGGTGGCCGGGAGGTAGTTGTATCCCCAGTCCAGTAACAGGCTCAGCACCAGGATTCGATCACCTTCGACGAGCGGCAGGAAACCGGTAGCTTCAGGTCGATAGAGATTATCCGCGGTCAGCTGGTTGAGGCTGACGGGAAAGGGTACCGGCTCTCCATCCGGGCTGGATGCCGGACAGCAGGTGAAGACCGTCGCCGAACTGAAGAAGTTATCGAGAACAGACTGGTACGCCCTGAGCGCCTGCTCACGAATCAGCTCATCCTTGCTAAGCACGTTGCTGTTGGCGTCGAACAACTCGTGGAGTGCCAGCGCGGTGTAGAACTGATTCTCACCGGACTGTCTGCGTGCCAGTGCCGTTGCCCAGAAGTAGAAGCGCGCCTTGGCGCCCTGCGGTCCCGCCGGGATGGAGTTAAAGAGCTCGAACTTGTTCTCAGCGCCCGGGTTGTTCGGGTCAAACTCGCTGATTGGCGTGTTGGCGAACGGGTTTTCCGGATCTTCCAGAACGCAGGTTTCGTTGTAGATGCCTACGTCCGCGCAGTAGAGACCGAGTACGACGTCGGTCGGCAGGATGACCTGGTTGATGATCGTGCCGTCCGTTTCGTCGCGTTCCCCGTTGTTCTCACAACCGCTAATGCCCAGAACTGCCACCAGGACGATCGCAAGGAATCCCCTGGCGGAAGCCGACTGAGCCGTGAATCGATTAACGTTTTTCATGATTGCATAACCTCGGCAAAGCAAGCTTCAAAGCTTAGAAGTTGTAAGTGAAGTAACCAAGAACCAGGAACGAGTAGTCGTTCTGGCCGTCGAGGAATTCCTCGTCCGGCGAGTTCTCGTCGCTGGTGCGGAAGGTCGTTCGAATGCCAATCCTGGTTGCCGTCTGCTCGGCAATAGCGTTCGACACCGCACCGAAACCTGCGCCCAGCCACATGGAGTAGTCCAGCTGGATCTGTTCCGGGAAGGTGATGTTGAACTGCCGGAAGAAGTCATAAGGACCAAATCCATCCTTCCGGAAGTAGCCGGTCAGCGTGTGCTTGCCGTTACCCCAGATAGCACGACCGCTGAGGTTCCAGAACTTGCGCGTGCCGCCGTTCGGATCACCAGTCGACTGCTGGAATCCGCGCTCAACCCGGAGGATGTAGCGGTTCTTGTTCGAGGTGTTCCAGATTGCCCGGCTCGATAGTGACCAAACGTCTTCAGCCGGGAGGCCCTGGCCGAACGGCGCGTTGGCACCCGCCGGCTCGAAGAAGAACAGCTCGGAGTCCGTCTGGGTCGGGAATTCGGTGTAGGTGCCGCCGAAGTTGAACGCGAAGCTCGCGTCCTCACGCCAGTCGTTGTCCCAGTCGTAGAACGGCGTTGCGCCGGTCGGATCCCAGGTGAAGTAGATCTCGGCCGAACGTGCTTCGCGGTTGCCGAGAACGGCGAACGGGTCGTCGTCTCGGTTACGCGGGCTGATGCCGGGATTCAGGACGCCATCGACAATCTCAGGCTCGATAAACGGATTGGCGTGTACCAGGTTGTCGCGATACATGATGCGCGGGAAGATCATCCAGTTGCCCAGGAAGATCTGCGAGCCCAGCTGATATTCGACGCGGTTACCCAGTGCGCTGTAGGGCAGTCGGCTCGGATCGGTCACACCGTAGGTCGGGATAGCCGCAACGGCTTCCGATACCAGGCCGGCGTAGGTGCCTTCGAGGTAGGTCTGCGTTCCCATGAACGGGAACGACAGGCGGCCTTTAAACGACAGCGTGTCTTCGAAATCGATCTGGTCGATGAAGATGTTGCCCTGCCTGTCGACACGGTCGAAGGTCTCGTCGATACGCTCCGGTGCCGAAACCATGGCGCCGAACTCCAGCTCCATGCCGTTAGAGAACTCCTTGGCGCCTGCCAGGGTGGTCTGCCTGGACTGGCGAACCGTCGCCTGGGTGAAGTTTGCACCCTGACCGAGTCGCGCGACGTCTTCCGAGTGGATGAAGGTCCAGTCGATGCTACCCAGGTTGAAGTCATACTTGACGATGAACTTCGGGTTGGCACCCCAGTAGACCTCCGGGCCGACAACAACCTTGAGGTTGCTCCACTTGCCCTTGCCGGCAAATTCGATGCCCTGCGGCGCCTTGGCGTCCCAGATGTCGATGCCGACGATATCGGTGGCTTCGGCAACGAGGCCGAAGAAGTCACCCTCATACTTCCAGTGGAATCGTGGCGTGTGGTAGAACGCCGTCGCATCGAAGTTCTCACCTTCGTAGGTCGCCTCGAAGTCGTAAATTTCGACTCGCTCGCGGTCGCTGAAGGTTACCGTCTCTTCCTGTACCTCGACGAGACCACCGAAGAAGTTGTTCACGGTCTCGGCCTGGATGGTCAACGGCAGGCCGCGGTCACCGTAGTTGAACTCCAGTGGACGCTTGCGAGCGACGTTGCCCAGCAGGTTGACCGTGAACTGTCCGGAGAGGTTCTCGGTCGGGTTGAAACCGAAATCGAGGAAGACCATCTGGCCGTCGGAGAATTCGACGCCGTCTTCACCCAGCTCGGTAACCTCCTGCTCGCGACCGCGGAGGGCGAACTCACCCTGGAAGCGACCGCCGGTGAACTGCAGCTTCTTGCTGGCTTCGTAGTTTTCACTTTTCAGCTTGTCGACTTCACCGCGCAGCTCGAGGAACTCGAGATTCATGTCGGCGAAGGCAGCGTTGATCTGGCCTTTGCTGGAGCCGTAGGGATCGATGGCAAACGCCTCAGACAGCACGTGATAAGCCATACGCGGGCGGGCGATGGACACGCCTTCGGCGTTCGTCGGACCGAGGGCCACAACTCCGAACCACTCTTCGTTCATGTTGTTCTGGCCGGGAGCCCAGTCGAACAGATAGGCCTGGTTGGACCAGGAGGCGTTGGTGTCCTGGGTCTCGAGGTTCTCGGTCTGCAGGTACTTCCACCACTCATCGCGCCATTCAAAGACGAAGGCGCCAATCGCGTTACCTTCCTCGCCGTTGCCCCAGGCCTTGTTATACATCTCCTGCCACTGGTCCTTGAGGATCAGTGCCTGGGAAACCTGGTCTTCCTGGAACTCGCGGGCGTTGAAGGCATCGCTGCCGAACTCGAAGAACGCGACCGGCAGGTCCAGCTTCTCATCAACGGTCGCCCAGAGGTCCGTGAAGCTCGGTCCGCGGTAGACGTTGCTGCCAAGAATATCGAGCGAGGGCATTAGCTCAGCGATCAGATCGATGTACTGAACGTCACCGTTAACGATCGTGAACAGGTGATCGGGTGCAATGGACTTGCCTTCCTGGATGACCTCTTCGAACAGGCTGTACAGGAAGCGTGCCTTGGCCGTGTTCTGCTCGCCTTCCGGCAGGTTTTCGATCTCGAAGCTGGACCAGGACAGGCCGTAGTTACTTTCGTTACCGAAGGCAAACATGATTACCCCGGGCGTGTCCTTGTAGCGGCGGACGAAGTCGCCCATGTCGCGCTTCAGGATTTCGCGGGTTGTCGGGTCCGAATAGTCGGTGAACGGCACCCACTTGCCGTTAATCGTGTAGCCGTAGCGACCCATCAGCGGGTTGATCACCGACATGATGCCGTATTCGCGATAGATGTATTCCACCCACTGCGGCGGGATCATCGTGAAGCTACGAATCGTATTGACGCCGGCGTCGCGCAGCAGGCTGAAGTCGTAGTCCAGGATGGCGCGAATCTGCTCGTCACTCTGGCCAAACAGGTTGTAGGTGTAAGTCTGCCCGCGCGGCGAGTAGCTCCACACCATGCCCTTCATGAAATAGTCCTCGCCGTCGACCTGCAAACGCCAGCCCTGGTCATCTTTGACGGTCTTGACGTCGTGATACTGCGCGTGGACTGCCGGGGCACTCAAAAACAGCATGAGCGCGAGAAGTCCCCCGACTTCTTTCATTCTCGCGATTGCCCGTGATTTCGCCATAGCGACTACTCTTTTATGGAGTTGATTGTTGTGTTTGTCATTGGTTGCGCACATGTCTTCATCGCCCCCGTCAGTCGATCGTTATCGACACGTTGTCGATGTACATGTCCTGAGCGCAACCGACAACGTCACCGCAGGCTGCGATCCACTGAATCGTGATACCTCCGGACGCGTCAGGACCGGTTGTCACGTTGTAGGTGCGCGTCTCCCAGTTCGCGATGCTGGCGGTGATTGACTCAAGAAACTCGTTCGTTGGCGGGTTATTGCTGTCATTCTCGGTCAGAAACTCGATGTTGAAAGCCGCGCCCGGCTGCGTGATCGTGCCGCGAACGTCAAAGCGGATGGTCAGGTCCTGATTGGCCTGCACGGTGCCGACAGCGATACGCTCGAACTTGGCGGTTGGCGCTGCTGGCGCCGGCCCCGAGCCCGAGTACGAGTTCACAAGGTTCAGCGAGTACGTCCCAGACGACGGGTTGTTGGTCGATACCGCGATGGTTCCGTCGTTCGGGAAATTCGTCCAGCCACTCTCGTCACCGGTCTCGAGATCGCCGTTGGTAACCAGGTTTCCGCCCGGCGCCGGCGGAGTGCCGCCGCCGGAATCGTCCTCGATGAGGGTCACGTCATCAATATCGACCGTGCTGGCGACCGTGCCGAGGTCGAACAGTGCACGGCTCTCGGCAACGCCGACGCCCGTGCCCGAGTTCAGTTCCAGCGTGTAGGTCTGCCATTCGGTGGTTATCGCCACGTCCTGCGTTACCGAAGTGAACGGTGCACCGCTGAGGCCAATGCCCGCGACGATATTGCGGTCGACCGTCGCCCTGGCGCGGAACGTCAGGGTGTAGTCGGTCTCCGTCTCGATCGCGGCAACCTGGCTCAGATTGGTATCGAAGACGTTACCGCCGGCCGCGGTGTCGACACTATAGAAGTTGTTCGTCGCCACGCCTCCGGCGTTGTACCACGGTGCCTTGTCCATTGTGCTGGTCTGGAAGTCGCCGTTCGTAAGCAACTCTGCTCCTCCCCCGGCTGCCACGAAGGAAACGTCATCGATATTCACGGTGCTCGCTACGGTGCCAAGGTCGAACAGCACGCGGCTCTCGACCGGACCAATGTCAGCGCCGGTGTTGACGTTAAGCGTATAGGTCTGCCACTCCGTGCCGATCGACACAACCTCGGTCACCGAGACGAACGGCGCCCCGCTCTGCCCAATGCCCGCCACAATGTCGCGGGCGACTGACGCTTTCGCCCGGAAAGTCAGGACGTAATCCGTACTCGCAGTCATCGCTGCGACCTGGCTAAGGTTGGTGTCGAACACATTGCCGCCATCGGCCGCGTCAACCGTATAGAAGTTGTTCACCACAACATCACCGGCGTTGTACCAAGGCGCCTTGTCGGTATCGCTATCCTCGAAGTCCCCGTTGCTCAGCAGCGAGGAAGGACCGGGACCCGGACCAGGCCCGGGGCCGGGACCTCCGCCGCCAGCGCCGACGGCAAAATCGTCGAAGTAGTAGGTCTGCGCGCCCGCGGTGGCACCATCGGTCCCAAAGTTCGGGAAAATGGTGATCTTGTTGTAGACCGCGGCCGGATCGTAGGCCGGCGTGCCGGACGCCTGCATGGAGAAGTCGAATTCGAGCGTCTCCCAGGTATCCGCCATCGTCGTCAGGGCTTCGGTTTCGACCGCCACGTCCCCATCCAGGGCATTCTCGACTTTCAGCCGAATGGGAACGTTCATCCCCGGGCTGCGAACCCGGACATTCATCCGAGGATCGGAGTCGTCGAGCGGAATATCCGGTACCGCTTCGTTCGGGCCAAGGGAAACGACGGTGCCTGCGAACACTTCAGCAGAGTCTGAACGGTTGTGTCGAACGACTTGGTTTGCAGCATCGTCCGGATCCGCAACTATCGACGAATCGTCACCGCCAGCGAAGCCTCGAACGCTGTAGGTCAGATCAGGGTCATCGAAGGTTATCGTGCTCCAGGTTGGCGGCAGCACGGGCCCGCCTTCACATTCTTCGACCTGCAGAATGTCGTCGTAGAAGAACGTCCAGTTCATTGGGTCGGTGTCGGCCTGGCCCAGCGTGCCATCGTCAAAGATAAGCGTTAGCCCGGCGTTCGGAATGTCGTTCGTGCGGCCCGTAAAGTCGTAACAGAGCTCTTCCCATTCGCCGCTTCCACTGTGGCGGAGAACGTCCTCGACGTTTTGCTGATCGAGTTTGAAGGTCAGAGCAACCGAGCGCGGTGACCAGACCTTGATGGTGAACGCTGCGCCTTGCGAGAAGTCATACGGCGTCCCTGTGTCGAGTAGCGTTCCACCGAACACCTGGTCGGGAAATTTCTGCATCTGAGCAACAGTGTCACTCGGGTTCAGATCGTTTTGATCCGGGTTCGGAATGACGGTTGTCGCACCACCGTTGAAGTTGATGATGTTGACCGCATCGCAGAGGATCTCGAAGTTGATCGCGTCGCAGAAACCCGGCGGAATCGGCGGCAGTGGCGTTGCCGGTTCGTTGGGAATGGATACCGGCCCGTCACCCTGGCCGCAGGCGGCAAGGATCGAGAGGGCGGCTAAGGACGTCAGCGAGCGCTTCAGGCGCGAGATGGCTGGTGCGTGCATGGTCGGATTCTCTAATTTGGTGTTTGAGTTTCTTGTGCGTCGTTCTGCGATGCCTGACTGAATTCCACCCTGCGGCGAAATCTGCCGCAGCACTCTGTTGGAAATCATCGATCCATCCCGACGATCTTCGGTTTCATGTTGCGGACATCAATCGATCGTGATTGAAACGTTGTCGACGAACATGTCTATTGAGCAGCCGTCGACATCACCACAGCCTGCGTTCATTTGCAGAGTCACGCTGGTTGCGTTCGGATCAGTCGTGATGTTGTAGGTTCGTGTTTCCCAGTCGGCGATGCTTTCAGTAATCGTTGCGAGAGTATCCGGAGGCGGAGCCGTTCCGGAGTCAACCTGCGTAAAGAGCAGTATGTTGAACGCCGCACCGGGCTGGTTGATTGTGCCGCGAACATCAATGGAAACCGTGATCGCCTGATTGCCTTCTATTACTCCCATGCCGACGTTTTCGTTTCTTGAGGTCGGAGACCCCGGCGCAGGTGCCGGCGAGCCTGCATAGGCAATGTTGTAGTTGAGCGAGTACATGCCGCTCGACGGGTTGTCGGTAGACACGCCGACAGTGCCGTCGCCCGCTCCGGTTACCCAACCGGTCGTGTCGCCGGTTTCCAGGTCGCCGTTAGTGACCAGGTTGCTGTCGCCTGCCCCGCCTTCGGTGGAGAAGTACACGTCGTCGATATACACCGTGCCGAATGCCAGTGCGTCCATGCTGTCTTTCGGATTCCAGAAGCCGAGATTGGCCGCGGTATCGAAAGTCGTCGCCGGGAAATCGGCCAGCGGAATCGCATAGGTCGCCCAATTACCAGACATGACCGGCGTGTAGGCAGACAGCAGGACATTGGTGCCCGCCGCGCCGGCGCCCGGCGGTTCGATCTGCACGGTCAGGTCGCCGAAGTCGGCAATACCGGAGGTATCGATCGTGAAGTTCAAGGTGTCGTAGGCCGTCAGGTCCACGCTGCCGAAGCCAAGGAGAACGCCGCCGAAGGACGAGCCGCTGTCCTGGTAATCGACCTCGAGGACGACGCTGCCCTCAGGAGCAGGAACCGCCATGCTCATGGGGTTTGCAACCGTATTGTTGCCGCCGAAATCGATGCTGTTGGTAAAGCCGGTCACGGTGATCGGCGCCTCGGTCATCGTTTCGGTGAATACGCCCGCAGTGCCTGGGCCGTGATCGGCGAAGAAGCCAGTGAAGCCGATGTCCGTTAGCAGATAGCTGAACGGCGCGCCCTGGTTACCCAGCGGTCCGATGAGGAAGCCGCTGTTGACGGGCGTCGTGGCGATGAAATCAGACATCGGAATCTCGACTTGCAGCCAGCCGTCGCCGATATCAGTAGCGCCTTCGTAGGTAGTCAGGTCATAGACCACGCTGGTGTCGCCACCGTTGATGAACTTGACCTCCCATTCGTCGAGGTTCGCTTCGTCACCCTTGACCTTGAAGACCAGGTTTTCAAAGTTCTGAGCAAAGCCTTCGGCGTAACCATTAAAGGCGATGAAGCCGACATGAACGCCGGCGCCATAGCCTTCGCCGCTGGTTACCTGGATGGCCGGATTAAAGGCGTCATCCATGGCGTAAGCGGTGTCAAATACCGCGCCGGAGCCGAAGTTATCGATGGCAGGCGGTGCCAGGTCTTCCTCAACGTCGGGATCCGTCGCGTAGACGACGCCTTCGGGCAGGATGTCGCCCGGGCGGCCGCCTGAGTAGACGCGAACATAGTCAACCTTCATCTCGGCCGGGAGGGCCAGGTCTGAATCCGGCTGGCCGGGGAATTCACCGCCGACGGCCAGGTTCAGGAGAATGTGGAAGGGCTGGTCAAACGGTGCCGGGTACGGCGCTGCCGTAGAGAACCAGTTGTTCTGGACCGCGTACAGCGTGTCGTTGAAGTACCAGCGGATCTCGTTCTCTTCCCACTCCACTGCGTACAGGTTGAAACCCGCGGTTACGTCTACCGAGGGCGTGAACTCCACGCTGGTGTTTTCCTGGTTGGGGAACTCGCCACCGTAGTAGATGGTGCCGAAAATGTTGTTGCCACCGCCCTTCGCGAACTCGGGCGGAACGTCCTGGCGTGGCACACCGCCCAGGTTGACGGCCTCCATGATGTCGATTTCGCCGGTTGCCGCCCAGCTGCCGTACGGGCTGTCCTGGGAAAGCATCCAGAATGCCGGCCAGAGGCCCTGGCCCGCCGGAAGCCGGATGCTGGCCTCAATTCGGCCGTACTTGAAGGCAAAACGGTCCTGCGTGTTCAACCTGGCAGAGGTGTAGTTAAAGCCGGCGATGCTCTCGCGCTGCGCGGTAATCGTGAGAATGCCGCCCTCGACGCTGGCGTTGTCAGGCAGGTAGTACTGCAGCTCGTTGTTGCCCCAGCCCGGCGGCAAGCCCTGCTCGTCGCCGTCGCCCGTAGCGAAGAACCACTTTTCCGGGTCAATGGAGTTGCCGTTGAACTCCTCGCTCCATACGAGCTCCGGTTCCTGGCCCATCATTACCGGGAAGGTCCGCGGAATCTCCAGCGTCGGATCGCTGATGTTCTGGTTGTTCTGCGGGATATCTGGCGTCGCGTCCGGAATCGGTGTTACCTGTGAAAACACCGGTTCGCGGCCGTTGTCGACACAGCCTAGCGTGAGTACGAGCGCGGAAATAGACAGCGCAACAGATGCGCGTCGTCGTAGACGTAGCATTGAATCCCCCCAAATTGCACGAACAGAGAAGGTTCTGGGCCTTCTCGCTTTCGCTAGTGGTACCAAGTCATGACAGCGTTGTCAATAATTTTGGTTTTTCCGCGCCACGGGGTGAGGCCCCGGCGACGAATCGTCGGGGTCTCGAATTTGAGGTTTGGCGCTGGCCGACGGCTCAGGCGGTTCGACGCTGACCCGCGGTGAGGTATCGGGCGAGCAGGTCCTCGATTATCCAGGTAATGCGCGGCCGCTCCTGCTGCGGGTCTTTCCGCGCCTGGTCGAGGGCGTTGTTGATGGCGTCATCTGCGATAGCGGGTACAAAGGCGTACGAGTTCATCGCCGCCACTCCACGCAGGCTGAACGCATAAACGTTACGTGCCGGATTGGCTTTTGCAGACATGATTACTCTCCATAGTGAAATCGGCTCGGGGAGCCGGTCCATCCGTCGGCACCCTTGCCGACGCTGCAGATAGTGGGGATTTCACCCGTGCTTCACAAAGGGAGAAAACTCATATCTCGGATGAGAAAATTTCACAGACCGGAGCAAAGCGTCGCTCTCAGGCGACATGACATAAGTGACTACCTGCCCGCGGCCCGTGTCGGACTTTGCGGCTCAGCAAACCGCGCCAGTATCCAGTCGCGCAGGCCCGCGACGCGATCTGCGCTCTCGTCGGTGGCCTGCCAGACGAGGAAATAGCTCATGTCAGTAACGAGCGGCTCCTCGAAGAGGGGAACGATCGTCTTCTGGCGAAACCACTGCTCCGCAATGGGAATCGGCACCAGGGCGGCGCCAATGCCCTGCTCTGCGGCGCGCACGACGGCAATCATCGAATCCAGCCGTGTAGCCTTGCTGTCTTCGGGAAACTCGATGCCGGTCGCGACCGACCACTGGCTCCAGGCTTTGGGAAACGACTCGTGCACAATGATCGGGAAGCGGCTGTTAATGCGCTTCTCAGTCACTTTGAGAGATTTGCTGAAATCTCGGGATCCCGCCGGCATGAGCTTCAGCGGAAACAGCAGGCGCGATTCAACGTTCTTCGGTGGCGTCCGGAACAATCGGATGGAAAGGTCGGCGTCCGCGGGGTGACTTTCGGCACTCTCATCGCTGGCGGACACATCGATGTCCAGATCCGGATTGGCGTCGGTGAACTCCCCCAACCGCGGCACGAAGAACTCGCTGGCGAAAAAAGGCTGCACCGACACGCGTATCGAGCGACGCTTCGGCCCCTCGCGATAGTTGCTGACGACCCGATCCATCTGCTCGATCAGCGGACCCACTTCGGCATAGAGGGCCTGCCCGGTCGGCGTGAGCTTAAGCTCGCGAGCATGACGATCGAACAGGCGCTGCCCGAGCTCCTCCTCCAGGCTCTTGATCTGGTGGCTGACGGCAGACGGTGTGATGAACAGCGCATCACCGGCAGCACTGAAGCTCTCATGGCGCGCGGCGACGCAAAAGGTACGCAAGCCGCGGAGCGAAGTCGTTTGTCGTGTCTTCATCGCTGTCTTTCGGATCCGATTTAGCAGTCATCGCCGTGCAGACCGGCGCTTACACGCTCACCTTAAATGACGATGGTCTTAACCGCTGGACTCCCGCACCCCGTCTCGTAGTGCGTTTCGATCATTATAGGCACATGTTTGACAGCGCTGTCAGGCTACCGCAATATGATTTGGCGGCGATCCGTCGCGGGGGGATAAGGCAAAACAATAATGAGCGAAGGCACGCACTTCGAGACTGCTGCCGCCGATAGAATTCCGTTTCACCAGAAGCTGATCTACGGCCTCGGCGCATTCGTCAATAACACGCTGGCTGCCGGCATCGGCAACATGATCATCGTTCTGAACCTCGGCCTCGGGATGAACCCGGCCCTCGTCGGCCTCCTGAGTTCCCTGCCGCGGCTGACCGATGCGATCACCGACCCGCTGATGGGTTACATCTCGGACAACACCCGCTCGCGCTGGGGACGTCGCCGGCCTTACATTTTCTTCGGCGCCATTACCGTCGGCATTGTCTTCGCGTTGCTGTGGCAGCTGCCGCGCGGCATGAGCGAGTCCTTTTATTTCACCTACTTCCTGATCGGCTCGCTGATCTTCTTCCTCGCCTACACCGCCTTCGCCACCCCCTGGGTCGCGCTCGGCTACGAGATGACGCCCGACTACCACGAGCGCACTCGCCTCATGGGCGTGCAGAACTTTATCGGCAACATCGCTTACATGATTTCGCCGTACTTCCTGCCGTTCATGTATGCGCTCGGTACCTACTTCGATTCGGACGTGGTTACCGGCGCGGCGCGGCTCTCGATCATCATCGCCGTCGTGGTCATCGCGATGGGTATCCTGCCGGCAATCTTCCTGCGCGAACGCTTCAACGCGTCCGACGAAGAGGTGGACCCGAATGCGCCGAAGCGGACGCTGGGCGGCGAAATCATGAAGTTCCTGCGGGGCTTCGGCACGACGCT
This sequence comes from uncultured Woeseiaceae bacterium, assembly GCA_964522355.1. Lineage (GTDB taxonomy): Bacteria > Pseudomonadota > Gammaproteobacteria > Steroidobacterales > Woeseiaceae > JBFGFX01. The sequence continues at coordinate 15,761 of CAZFVT010000001.1, forward strand.
CAAGTTCAAGCCCTTCCTTAAACTGTGTATCGCGACGTTCCTGGTATTCAACGGCTTCATCATGATCGCCGCCTTCCAGTCGTACGTGATCATCTTCTACATCTTCGGCGGCGACCAGGCGGAAGGCGCCAACTGGGTCGGGCATTCCGGCCTCGTGCAGGCCATCTCGGGTTTCCTGGTCATCATCCTGATCACCTGGCTGGCAACCAAGATCGGCAAGCGCCGCGCTTTCTACGTTTCCACCGGCGTGTCGATGATCGGCTATGCGCTCAAATGGTTTTGCTACACGCCTGACAATCCGTGGCTGCTGCTGATTCCGGCACCGCTAATGGCCTTCGGTCTGGCCGGGCTCTTCACCCTGATGCCATCGATGGTTTGCGACGTCGTCGATGCCGACGAGCTCAATACCAACGAGCGACGTGAGGGCATGTACGGGTCCATCTTCTGGTGGGTCGTGAAACTGGGGCAGGCCGCGGCATTTGCCGCCGGTGGTGTGCTGCTGAACCTGACGGGCTTCGATATTGATCTGGGCGGAAACCAGACGGCCGACGCCATCGTCAGGATGCGCCTGCTGGACGCGTTCGTGCCCTGCATCGCCTCCGCAATTGCTATCTGGGCCATCGCCAGCTACTCCATCACCGAGGAAAAGGCGCACGAAATGCGCCTCCAGCTCGAGGAGCGCCGCGGCGCAGCATAAGCGGCCGGCCGACAGGCCTGCCGGGCGCAGAAGCGCGGCGGGCCTCCAAACTGACGGCAAATCCGCCTCGGGCGTTCTGTAAAACTGCGACCCGTGACCGGACGAGCCGGCCTCCAGATGTTGCAATACGGGACTGATTCCAGGACCCGTGCATGCTGTTCATACCCTTCAAGTTCGATCTGAGCCTGTCGAAGATCCCCTACCTGACGATCGTTGTCTGTCTGATCTGCATCGGCGTTTATTCCCAGCAGTTCGCCAACGAGATCGAGTTTCACGAACAGACTTATGCCTATTGCGATCAGTCCATGTCGCATTCGCAGCGCATGTCCATGGAGAAGGCACTGGGTGACGGCAGCGCCGAGGGATGCGTGGCGTTGATGTATGAGCTCACGCTGGCAGACGATCCGAAGGAAGTAGTCAAGAGCTACGCCGCGAACGCTGAAAAGTTTGCGGCCTTCAGCAAGGAAGACAGCCGGCTATTTATCGAAGACTTTCTGATGCAGAAATACGAGGGCTATCTGCGCAACGTGCCGCCCTACCAGACGAAATCTCTTTGGTATGTGCCGGACAGCTGGAATCCCGTGACGATGGTGACCTCAACCTTCTCGCACGGGAGTTGGGATCACCTCATTGGCAACCTGATCTTCTTTTTCGCCTTTGCCGCGGCCGTCGAGCTAATCGTTGGTTCGCTGGCGTTTCTCGGCATCATCCTGTTTATGGCATTCGGCACCAACGTCGCCTACTCGCTGGCGATGAGCTCGGTGGAGAACGCGCTGCCGACGGTCGGCCTCTCAGGCGTCGTCATGGGCATGATGGCGATGCTCGCCTACTTTATGCCGACGGCGAAGATTCGCTGTTTCTACTGGTTTCTTATCAAGATCGGCACCGTTGCCGTGTCGGCCTGGATTCTGGCGCTGGTTTACGTCGGTCTCGATGTATGGACCCTGATGTCCCAGGATGAGATGGGTGGGGTAAACCTCGTCGCCCATGTGAGCGGTGCCGTAATTGGTGTACTGCTCGGAGCGACCCTGTTTCGCCGCCAGAAGCGAATGGTTGCCGTCGATCTCTAGAACCCCCCCGGGTTCAGCTCATTCCTGGCAACGCCGGTCAGGGCGAATAGTGCCGAACCTGCGAATTGCCAGGGACGCCGGGCTGCCTTCCGCCGACCAGCCATATTCACCGTCAAGCTCTGCATAGACCGGCCCCTGGGGGTTTCCGGCGCGCCGCAGCTGGCGAATGTACAGCTGATACTCCGCACCGGTTTCGACCGGCGTTTCGAGGTCGGTGGCACACTCCGAGAAGAACGTCATATCGCCGCGACGCTCCAGCATGCCGATCAGGGACAGGGACCCCGGGAAATCATCCGGCCGCACGCTCTTGTAAACACGGTGGTCACCACCGGTCTGCGCAATCATTTCGAGCACACCCGTTTCTGGCATGCTGAAGCGGCGCTCGGGCCCCCTCGCCTGCAGGACGAGCAGGTCGTCATCGGCAAACCAGGCCCAGCGACCCATAGCGCTGGCAGTCGACAGGGTCCCGGCGCTGCCGCTCAGGTATTCCTGCCGGCTGAAGAAATAGCCGTCCTCGTGCAACAGGACTTCGGCGGTGATTCCCGGGCAGCCGTCGCAGGGAAACGTGCCGGTGAAAAAACCGATCGGCCCCGGGTCGTCGGACGTCATCTCAACGGTCCCCGGGATTTCGCCACCGCAGGCGCTCAGCAATGAAAGCAGCGCGAGGCAGGTACAAACCTCGCGAAAAGCGTTGCTCCGCATCGAGATTCCTCGCATCGGCCTGTAGACGCTTACTTCGCGAGCGGGTCGGGGCGCATCTGGAAGTGCACCACAATCGGTCGGGAGCCCTTGCCGTCTTCCTTGAGCCACGGCGTGCGACCGCCTTCCGGCACCCAGATTCCCCGGCCTTTCCAGCCGGCGTCCGGGTCATCGATGCGGCCCTCAAAGCCCTTGGTATAGAAGCCCATCGGGTAAGGAATCCGCAGGGTGACAAACTCGCCGTCGACCAGCGCGTGTACACCGTCGAACTGGTTGCCGGTGGCAATTGGCACGTCTTCACCCAGCCCCAGGGTGTTGTGCTGGTCGACCCAGGTGTAATAGCTCGACTCAACGCTGAACTCGGGAAGCTCATCGAACCCGGGCCCGGGCAGGTCGTGCAGGGTCCAGCCTTCCGGGCAGTGATGGCCGGTCGCGTCCGGGCCGTTTAGCGGACCTTCGCACTTGCTGCGATCGAACTCGCCCAGGTGACCGCTGCCGAGCGAACTCCAGACCACGCCGTTCTTGTCGATATCCGCGCCGCGAACGCCAAAACCGGGCAACGGCGGGAAGTAGATTTCCGACAGTGCGGTCTGCGGCGGATTGTCGCCAGGCGCGAGCCGGGTGATGGAGCCGGGATAACGGAACGCGTTGGATCCCCAGACCGCATCGCCGCGGGGTTCGGGCATGACCGCATAGAAGCCGTTGGGAACGCGGGCATCCATCTCCGGGTTGATGGGTTCGCCCGGCTCGGTCCAGTCATCGAGTTCGCCGTTGCCGTTCGTATCCAGCACCGTCGGTGCCCAGCCCTGCGCCAGCGCCGCATCGCCGGTTTCAAACAGGGTCGTCGAATCCACCCAGCCAACTACGTCGCCGCCGCCGCTGGTCCACAGTGTATTGCGGTCATCGTAGGCGAACTGCAGGTGATGGGTGCTGAAGCAGGTATCGACAAAGGTGTACTCGCCGGAGGCGGGGTCATAGATGGACAGATGCCGGCCGGCGCGGTCCTTCGGATAGAGCGCCGCGGATGGGTGCTCCGAGCCTTCGCGACAGAAGTCCGGGTTTGCGGCCGCACGAATCCGCGCCGTCAGCCAGACGCGACCATCCTGATCGAGCATCGGGTTGTGCACGTTGGCCTTCGAGTCCCAAATGCGTTCCTCGCCCCAGTACGGTGACGGGGCTATAACCGGGTCGTCATTCGTGGTCGGCGTGTCCTCGTCGCGTACCGGCAAGGTGTACACGGTATCGGTGTTGGCCACCGGATCGAGAATCGGCATGTCGTCGGTGCTGAGTTCCGGAGCACCATAGAGTTTGCCGTAGCCGTTCACTGTGGGGTTACGGCGGTCGGTGCCCGACAGGTCGTGCATGTAGTACTTCGGGTCGGACCAGTCGCGAATCGTCGCCACGACGTTGCGCTCGAGACCCTGTGGCCGCTCCGGCACGTGCTTCGGCAGCTCGCCGTTGGCGATGCGCTCGGACCATTGCGCCAGGTACTTGATCGGCAAGCCCTGCAGCATGTCACCGGCGATGCGGGTCATGTAGCCGCCGGCCTGGCCGGACGCAATCCGCCGTGCCCAGGCCTGCTGGTGGTCCTCGATGTCGCCCAGTGCCTCGGGGAGTTCGCGAGTTCGCTGATTGCCAATCTGGTGACAGCCCACGCAGCCCATGTTCTTGGTCCAGGTGAGGTAGGCGTTCAGTCCACCTTCGATGTCTGCCACCTCTTCTTCGGTCGGCAGGTCCATCATCGCGAACCAGTAGGCCGCGGGGTAAACGCTTGCCGCAATCGCGGGGTCGGTAGCAACCGTCGCTTCGAGATCGATACGTTCACCTATCGTGGCTGCAACCTTGGCCGAGTCTGCGAGGCCGTAGCCACGTACCCAGAGCTGGTAGTTCGCCTCGGGCAGATCGGGAACCAGGTAGCGACCTTCATCATCGGTGACGACAATGCGCGCGAAGCGCGTTTCCAGATCGTCCGTCTCGGCGATAACCCAGACGCCCGCTTCCGGGCCTGTGCTGCTGGTGACAATACCGGCGATGTCGTCGCTGTCCATGGCGACGGCAGGTGCTGCAGCCTCGGGCGGCGCATCTCCACCGCATCCGGCGGCAAGGAGTGAAGACACGGTGACGGCGTAGAACAGGGGGCAGCGGATCATGCGGATCTCCTCGTTCGCGGGTCGGCAATGCGGCGGAGTCCAATATACCGCTGTTGAGGTTCGATCGCCGAACGCCGATGAGGCCTGATCCGCTATTCCGGTCGCGCGGTTGCGAATACCGAAAATCGAGGCGTAGAGTGCGCACCGGTAGCACGTACAATTACCGCCATGTCTGGACTTCGAACACCGCAGGAATCATGTCGCGGGTAAACGAAAGCCCGCGATGGCGTACGCGCTACGCTGCGGTCGCTGTTGCAACCATCGCCGTGATGCTCGCGCTCTACGCCTTCAGCAACTACTTCTCTGCCTGACCCGTGGCAACCCTCGACTGGGCAATCGTCGCCGCCTATCTCGGCTATATCCTGTGGACCGGGGTTCAAATGCGCCGCTCGGGAACCAGCGAGGCTTATTTCCTGGCCGGACGCAGCCTGCCGTGGTGGGCGGTCGGGTTGTCCGTGATGGCCACGCAGATGTCGGCAATCACGCTTATCGGCACGACCGGGCAGGCCTACGCCGACGGGATGCGCTTCATCCAGTTCTATTTCGGCCTGCCGCTCGCCATGATCATCCTGTGCGTGACTGCGGTGCCATTCTTTCATCGTGCCCGGGTATTCACCGCCTATGAATACCTTGAGCAGCGGTTTGATGCTCGCACCCGAACCCTGACGAGCTTCTTCTTCCTGGTTTCTCGCGGCCTTGGCGTCGGCGTCATCATCGCGGCGCCGTCGGTGGTCCTGTCGCTGGTCCTCGGCTGGGACGAGGTTGCGACAATTTTCGTCATCGGCCTGTCGACGACCGCCTATACGATGCTCGGCGGCGTGCAGGCGGTGACCTGGGCCGACGTGAAGCAGATGGGCATCATCTTCATCGGCCTGACCGGCTGCATCGTCGCGATCCTCGCCGGACTGCCGGATGGCGTCAGTCTCGGCGACGGACTGCACCTGGCCGGCGCCACAGGCATGCTCGATACGATGGACTTTCGTTTCGACCTCACGGAGCGCTACACGATCTGGTCCGGTCTTTTCGCCGCTCTTTTCCTGTTCCTTTCCTACTTCGGCTGCGACCAGAGCCAGGTGCAGCGATACCTGAGCGCGAAGTCCGCCGATGAGGGACGCGGGTCGCTGCTGATGTCGGCGTTCCTGAAAATACCGCTGCAGTTCGCGATTCTGCTCATTGGCGTGCTGGTCTTCATTTTCTATCAGTTTCAGCCGGCACCGATGATCTTCAATGACGTGGATGCGGCGCGAGCCGCCGCAAGACAGCCTGCGGCCTACGAAGCCCTCGCCGCCGACTTCGGGCAGGCAGATCGTGAGCGGCGATCGGCCGCGCTGCAGTATATCGAGCAACGGGAAACAGCCGGCGGCGAAAACGCCCTTGCCGCGTATCGACGGGCAGACGCCGCCTATCAGTCCAGGCGCCAGGCAGCCACGGAGTTCGTCCGTGAGACGAATGGCAACCGAAACTTCACCGACGTCAACTACGTCTTCCCCACCTTCATCATCCAGAACATGCCGGTAGGCCTCGTCGGCCTGCTGATTGCCGCCATCCTCGCCGCCGCCATGTCGAGCGTCGCCGCGGAGCTTAACTCGCTATCGACGGCGACCAGCATGGATTTCCTGAAGCGCCATTTCCGCCCGGACTGCAGCGAACGGGAGCTGGTCCGATTCGGGCGCCTGGCAACGGCGACCTGGGGCCTGTTCGCCTGCATTGTTGCGACCTTCGCCACCAACCTCGGGTCTCTTATAGAAGTGGTAAACACCTTCGGCTCCTTCTTTTATGGCTCGCTGCTCGGCGTCTTCGTGCTCGCCTTTGCCGTTCCGCGTGCCAAACCGGCCGGCGCTTTTTACGGACTGCTGTTTGGTATCGTTGCCGTCTGGTTCGCGAGCTCGGGCACCGACATCGCGTTCCTCTGGTTTAACGTCGTCGGCTGCCTGGTTACGGTCGCCGCCGGCTTTCTGATCAGCCTGCTGCCCGGCGGAGCCAAAGCATGAAGACACTCGTTGCAATCCTGGTCGTCGCGTTGTGCCTGTCGCTGTCGTCCCCCCCCGCCTCGGCCCAGGTGCGTGCCGAATACGACCGGGGCGCGGGCGAGCTGGCGAGGCTCTTGAGGAGACTGCAGACGACAGCAAGCGTGTTACACACCGGCGCCCACCCGGACGATGAAGACTCCGCGCTGATTGCTTACCAAGCGCGGGCCGAGCACGCGCGGACGGCCTATCTGTCGCTCACCCGCGGCTCCGGCGGCCAAAACATCATCGGTCCGGAACTTGCCGATCTGCTGGGCGTTATCCGTACCGAGGAGCTGCTGCAGGCGAGACGATTCGACGGTGCCGGACAGTACTTCACTCGCGCCGTGGACTTCGGCTTCTCGAAGCAACGGGAAGAGGGTCAGCGCATATGGGACGAACCGGTGCTGCTCGGCGACATGGTAAGAACGATCCGGCAGTTCCGGCCAGACGTAGTGGTGTCCCGCTGGAACGGCACGCCGACTGACGGTCACGGTCATCATCAGTTCGCCGGTTACCTGACGCCGCTGGCGGTTGAAGCGGCGGCCGACCCGAATCGGTATCCGGAGCAGCTTGCTGACGGCCTCAGCCCGTGGAAGGTTAAGAAGGTGTACGTTGGTGAACGTCGATCGATCGACAGCCTGTCGCGCGAGTTGCTGGCCATCGATACCGGCCAGCTCGATCCGGTCGCCGGACGAAGCTACTTCCAGATTGGCATGCGCGGCCGCAGCCAGCAGAAGACCCAGCAGATGGGTTCACTGGAACTCCATGGGAGCCAGGAATCCCTGCTGCGGCGAACCGCTCCCACCATTGACGCGCTGGGAGCCGAGGAAAGCGTTTTTGACGGCATCGACACGAGTATTGCCGCGATCGCAGCCTTTGAGCCCAGCCCATCCGACGACTTCGTCGCCCGGCTTGATGAACTGGAGGTCCTCGCGAGTGCCGCACTCGACGCTTACGATCCATTTGCACCTGCCGCCCTGATCGAACCGCTGGCCGCGGGTCTGCGTGCGGCGAAGGTGGCTCTCGACCTTGCTGAAGCAAGCGACAGTCGACGACTCCTCGAGGAGAAAATCGGCGAGTTTGGCGAGGCGCTGGTGCTGGCTGCCGGCATCACCGTTGACGCGCTCGCCGATACCGAGACCGCCGTCCCGGGCGACACGTTTAATGTCGCGGTACGCCTGTTCAACGCCAGCCACGGTTCCCTGGCCGCGGCCGGGCTGATCGTCCCCGGCGACTGGTCGGTCGAACGGCTCGATCAGGGCGCCCTGTCCAGCGAAGCCCGATGGCGGCGGCGCGAACAGCCCGACGCCGATCTCTACTTCACGGTCGGGGTACCAGCCGACGCAGCACCAAGCCAACCCTATTGGCTCCGGTACGCACGGCAGGGCGCTATGTATGACTGGTCGGCCGCCGTCGATGCCGCCACCGAACCCTTCGCGGCACCCCTCATTACCGCGGTTGTCGACCTGACGGTCGGTGGCGAGACGATACGGGTTGAGCGGGAGGTGCGGCACAGGCTCGTTGATCGGGTGCGCGGCGAGCTGCGACGGCGGTTCGATGTCGTCCCGGCAATCACCCTGGAGCCGGCGAACGATCTCGAGATCATCACAACATCGACTGCGCAGCGCCGCTATCCGATCAGCATTACCGTACAGAATCATTCGACCGCGCCGGTCGAGGGCAACGTAGCCTTAGACATGCCAGACGGCTGGAGCCTCGAGCCCGGGACCCGACGGTTTTCCCTGCCGCCCGCCCCCGCCAGCACCGCGGTCAGCTTCGAGCTCGTCCTGCCGGACGACGCACCGGCCGGCGATTATCGACTGACAGCGAAGGCCACGGCGGCAGGCATCGACTACGAGCTGTCCCTGACCGAGATCGCCTATCCGCACATCGACACGCATCGGGTTTATGACCGCGCGACCAGCGTATTCACGCTCATCGACGTTGACGTGGCGCCAGTTCGAATCGGCTACGTCATGGGCAGTGGCGATGCGGTTGCCGAGTCGCTGCGAAAACTCGGTCTCGATGTCAGCCTGATCGACGACGACACCTTGACCGGCGGCGACCTGTCCCAGTACGACACGATCGTCGTAGGCATCCGCGCCTCGCAAACGCGTGAGGCCTACGTCGCCGCGAACGGCCGGCTCCTTGAATTTGTCCGCGCCGGCGGAACGATGATCGTGCAGTATCAGCAGCCGGACTTTGCGGCGAAGAACCTTGCGCCCTTCCCGGTGCAGATGGAGCGCAACGTTCGCGTCGTCGATGAAACGGCGCCGGTCAATCGCCTGGCTCCCGAGCATCCAGCCTGGAATTATCCGAACCGGATAGCCGACGAGGACTTTGAAGGCTGGATCCAGGAACGCAATAACTACAACTGGACCGCCTTCGATCGGGATCGCTATGTGCCGCTGACCGAAAGCCACGACCCGGGCGAGCCCGAAAGCGACGGCGCGATGCTCTATGCAAAGCTCGGCGACGGCCACTACGTCTACACGGCCTATTCCTTCTTCCGCCAGTTACCGAACGGTACGCCCGGGGCCTATCGAATTTTCGCCAACCTGCTGAGCCTGTCTGCAGCGCCGGAGTAACTCGTGAGCGACAAGTTTCCCGCAGAACCCTATAAGAAGAACGTGCTCGCGGACTGCTTCGCAGACGCGAAGCGTTACTTCCTTGATGCCTACATCGCCGTCGACCGCGCGCACGCGATCATGCTCGGCGAGCAGGGGATCATCGACGAGGCCGCGACAAGAGCGATTCTGACGGCCATCGACCGGCTGGATGTTGAGAAGATCCGCGCCGCCGAGTACGACGGCAGCGTTGAGGACCTGTTCTTTTACCTGCAGCGCGAGATCGCAGCGAACTGCGACGACCCGGACGCCGCTACCCGCCTGCACACGGCGCGGAGCCGCAACGATATCGACGTGACCATCTACCGGCTCTATCTCCGCGAGCAGGTGCTGATCCTGATTGAAGCCTGCCAGCATCTGCGTGGGGTCTTCCTGTCGCTTGCCTCACAGCACTACGATTCCCTGATGCCGGCCTATACCCACACCCAGCCGGCACAGCCTACGACGCTCGCGCATTACCTGCTGGCAATGGCCGAAAACGTCAGCCGCGATATCCGCCGACTCCAGCGCGCCTACGAAAACATGAACACCTGCCCGCTGGGTGCCTGCGCGATCACGACGACGGGCTTTCCGATCAACCGCGAACGAGTCGCGGAATTGCTCGGCTTCGATGGCCCCACCGAGAACTCCTACGCTTCTATCGCCTCGGTCGACTACTTCACCGAGTTTCTGGGTGCGAGCGCGGTATTGATGATCAACATCGGCAAATTCGCCCAGGAGTTTTTATTGATGGCGATGATGGAGTTCGGCGTGATCCGTTTGCCTGATGGCTACGTACAGGCCTCTTCCATCATGCCGCAGAAGCGCAACCCGGTCGCGGTCGAACACGTTCGCGCCATCGCCAGCAAGGCGCACGGGCAGATGCTTGGTGTGCTGGCCGCCGTACACAACACGCCCTTTGGTGACATCAACGACGTCGAGGATGACCTGCAGCCGCTAAACTTCAGTGCCGTTCGGGACGGCATCCGCGCCGTATCCTTGCTGGCGAACACGCTGGAGGCGGCGGAGTTCGATCTGGAGCTGCTGGCCAGGCGCGCGGAGGACAACTTCATCACCATCACCGAGCTCGCCGACCGGCTGGTTCGCGATGACGGCCTGTCCTTCAAGGCAGCACATGCCATCTGCGCCCGCTGCGTGGCCGCGGCGACCGAAGCCGACGGTGTTATCACCTATACGATGTTTCGTGACGCGGCCAGGGACGTTGTTGGCGAAGTGACGTCCATGAGCGAGGACGCTTTTGCTGAAGCATTGTCGGCACGAAACTTCGTCGCCGTACGCGATGTCTTCGGCGGGCCTGCACTGGCACAAACCGCTGACGCGCTGGAGCGCCAGCGTGAGGCTGAACGGGCAGATGAAACCTGGCGAGACTTGGCACGTACCGGACTTGGCTCCAGCGTCGAACACGATCGTCAGCCTGTCGACAGGGTTTTGGGGTAGCGCGCTCCCGGCGAGAGAACCTCCTGGGGCTTCCTGCGCCTCACACGTCGCAGTTCATTTCGCGGTTACACAAAGTTACCGTTTTGAGCCGAGACGGCGATGCCGTTGGGACAAATACGAGTATAGTTCGCGGCTGGCCTGCAACCTGGCAAGACGCGGACTGCACTCCCTGTAGAATCCGCAAAGCGCCGGCACGCCAAAAACCCAATGACTCAGCACGAATACATCTTCATCGCGATTTCGGTCGTCCTTGGCCTTGCCATGGCGCGACTGCTGCACACGGCTGCCCTGCTCGTGCGCGCGCACACGCGCGTCCAGCATCACTGGGCGACGTCGCTGTGGGGCGCCTGCATCCTGATCTATATCCTTCAGCTCTGGTGGGTTGGCTGGGAACTCCGTTCCTATCCTGACTGGTCGATCGTGGACTTTTTCGCGCTGGTCATCGGTTCGATCTTCGTCTACGGCGCCGCTGAACTTGCGCTACCCACAGAAGACTTCGACATCACCGACGACACCGAGCTGGACTTCCTGCTTCACAGCCGGTCCCTCGGTCGTGTGTCCGCCGCATCGATGCTTGGCTACTTCGTCATCGGGCCCTACGTGAACATTGCCATGTTCAATAACCCGCCGCTCGCGTCCTATGGATTTCCTGCCGTGGGCGGATTGATGATGCTTGCCATGATCTTCCGGCCGCAGTGGTTCCGGTGGCTGACGGTGATATTTGCCGGCTATACGCTGTTGATCCTGTACCTGACTGCCTGAACGGCAGTCGTTGTCAGCCTTCAGGCAAAGAATTTCGCATAGCCTGCTTGCGGTAGGCCGTTCTCAGCAAAGGCCAACCGCGTGACACCAGCTTCAGTATGGCGGGACTGGTGTCACCGCCCGGCATAATTGAAAGGGGAAAGCGCCTGGAGGAAAGCTCCCGCATTGCCTTGTCATAGCAGTTGGCAGCCCGGTCAGAAACACCTGCCGAAAAGTACTTCATTGCCAGCACCATGAACTGATCGGCCAGCGAGAAACGGAGAATGTCGTGCTGTGATTCGGGCAGGTTGTTGAGCAACCAACGATACGGCGGCTCGACCAACGACTCGTACTGCTGCAGCATCTCGGATCCCGCAAAGCGCTGTGTCCAGGCGCCCGCATTGCCTACTCTGTAGGCCGAGAGTACGTCGGGAATAAAAAGGGCGCCGCCGGCGCTGGTAGCAATGATCTGGAAGAATTTGTCAGACACCGGCGCGATTTCGACGCAGCGCGAGATGGCAGGCAAATACTCGGCGCGCAGCATGACTGACGGTGTCGGGCAGAATCCACCGCCCCCCAGCACAACGCGTTCGAAGGGAACCCGGCATTCGTCGCTCGAGAGTTGACCGGACACCCCCGCATTGTCCGACTCGCCGCGGACACGCTGGACGGGGTGAAACGACAAGCCAACCTCAGGGTGCCGACGCATCGCGGCAACCTGCCGGGAGAGCTTGTCGGGTGACAGCCAGAAATCGTCACCTTCACAAAAAGCGACAAACTCACCGCGAGCAATCGGAAACAGGAACCGCGGCGCGATGATGGGCATTTTGCTGTACTGGTTTTCATCGTGATACACGACGCGAACGACGCCCGGGTACCGCGACTCGTAGTCCCGCAATATCTCCGTAGAGCCATCTGTAGACGCGTCGTCATTCAGCAGAATCTCGAAGCGCTCACCCTGTTGCGCAAGAAGACTGTCCAGCATCCTCGGTAGATTCTGCGCGTGATTGTAGACAGGACAGCAGATGCTGACCGTCGGCTGAAGACCTGCGCCCTCCGTCACGCCTGTGGCCTCCGACACATCATGAATGCGTCACCGTACGGCGTAAGGCTCCCGCGCCCAGCTCACGCATCAGCGACGAACCCAGCGCGGTAACCAGGAGCTGAACGCCCCCCGCCAGGCAAAGAAGGCCAAGCTGATACGCCAGCGGCAGATCAACATCGATGCGAATGAAGTTCGCGAGGACAGCAGCCCCTGCAGCACCACTGAGGAATACCGGGAGCACGTCGCGCAGCAGCCACGTTCGATGCAATCCGGGAATGAGCGATGCATGGACGATAGCGGTCCAACCAACAAACCAGAGCAGCCGAACGACGAACCAGGCAATGCCCGCACCGACGGCGCCGTATGTCAGGGCACCCGCCACCATCGCCGGAATCTGCACAACCGCTGACACGGTTGCTCCCTTGACGTGCAGCCGCAGGTCGCCCATGGCGTTCTGAAGGAAGTACTGAAAGGCGGTGATCGCCAGCAATCCATGCCCCAGAGCAAACCAGAAGAGTACCGGGCCAGCCCAGGTAGCAGCCTCGGCATCGCCACTCCATACAAGGATGATCTGCGAACCGTATAGCGCCAGCACTGCAGCGATCGATACAGCGAACACCGCGACAACCTGCGTTGCCTTACCGTAGGTGTCGACGAGACCGTCGCGGTCGCCAGCCGCATGCAGACTGGTCAGCCTGGGCAGCAGCGCGTTGGCGATAGGCACGGTAACCATCGATAACGCGGTCGCTGCCAGGGCAACAAAACTGAAGTAGCCGAATTCGGTCAACGACAGCACTTTGGAAAGGACCAGTCGATCTGTTTGGGTAACAGCCGTCCACACCGCCGTCGTATAACCGAGGCTGAGCGCAAACCGCCAAAGCGCAGGCTCTACGCCTTTTGTTGGCGACTCCGCATCGTCCGGCTCAGCTGAAACGATGCGTGCCACCCGCAGCCGGTATACGAGAATTTCAACCACCGCGAGTGCCGCCTGAAACACGAAGAACGTCCCGAGATCAGGGGTCCAGATCAGCATCGCTGCGACGACGCCCAGGTACCGGGCCACGGCAAAAAGGGAATCAACAACCCCCAGCCATACCTGCTTTTCGCTGCCGATAATCGCCGCCCGATAGAGATAGGTCAGCATCCGTATAGCGAGCGTCAAGCCGATCAGGCGCACGGCCGTCAGCATTACCGATGCTTCGATCTCGCCCGGGTTAAGCCAGTTGAAGGCGATCTGTGAACTGCCAAGATAAACGCCGAAACAGACCACCACGGCAATCGCAGTCACAACCCGCTCGAACGTCCGAAATATCGAGCGCAACTCCCGGCCTCCTCCGGGCTGCTCTTTCCAATAGGCAACCTGACGCTGCAGCGTGGGGCTGAGACCAAGGTCAAACAGAACGATCCACGCCTGCCCCATCAGGAAAAAGCCCACCGCGCCGAAGGCCTCGCTGCCGAGCATGCGCAGGTAGAACGGCATCGCGACCACCGCGAGTGCGGTTGCGATCAGGCGGCTTGCCAGGTTTGCCGTTGCGTTTCTGCTGATGCTCATTCCGGATCCGGATTGGTGCTGTATTCAGAAGATTACCGATCAATCAACGCGAAATCCCGAATCGCCGTCACGCGAGAACCTTTCGTCCCGTGACCCGGTTCCGAATCCCGACAACCGGCCTGTCATTTCCCGGGGTGTTGTGTATCTTCGCGATTGTGAAAAGCGTCCTGATATTCACCGGTTTCAACACGCGAGCGGTCATTGCCTTTCTGCGGACTCTCGTGGCCCGCAATGTGCACTTCGTCCTGGTTGCCTCGTCACCGGAAGACCCGATATTCGAGACTGACTATGGCGAAGCGGTCGTCATCACGCGACCAGACATAGCCCTGGATCAGACCGTATTCCGCAGCATCTTCAATGAAGTCACCAAACGCCATCCGGACCATGAGTTTCTGATTGCACCCACATCGGAGGCGCTGAATCGCTTCCTGCTCGTGAATCCGGAGCTTTATGAGGGAGGCGCGTTCACGCTGCCGCTCGCCGGGCAAGAGACCTACCTTTGCGTTTCAGACAAGCTGCCGTTTATAGAGCTTTGCCAGGAGTTTGATCTGCCGGTGCCGGAAGCGGTGTCTCTGGCGAGTGAGGGCTCATTCCCGATTGTTGCCAAGCCCCGGTATTACATCGGAGAACACACCGGCGCTTATCTGAAGCCGGAGATTCTCGAATCAGAGAGCGACGTTGATGCATTCCGTCGCAATCACGACGAAAGGGAGTTCATCTACCAGGCATTCGTCGACGGGCATAGCTTTTACCTGCTGATGTATTTGCCAAGACGAGGCAACCCGACGGTGATTTCCCAGGAGAACCTGGTGCAGCAGCCGGGCGGCGCATCGATCCTCGCCGCTGAGATCTCATACATCCATGAGCGCATCGATTGGCAGACCTATGCTGAAGCCCTGCGGCAGGTCGGCTTCCATGGCCTGATCATGATCGAACTTCGCGGCCGGGACGGTGACTACCGAATGATCGAGGCCAATCCGCGCTTCTGGGGCCCGTCGCAGCTTTTTGTCGACGCCGGATGTAACCTCTTCGAGGCGCTGCTGGCCGACTACGGCCTGCTGCCGAGTCGATATGCTCGCCAGCCGAAGCCTGCTAAATGTCGTTACTTCTGGGATGACGGCCATGCATTTAATGGCGACGAGATCGATCGCCTCGCCTTCCATCGCATCACGCAGCAGGCATTCCTGTCGGACTATGCCGAGTGGGACGCCTATAATCTTTTCGACCGCCCGGACACGAGAGCGTTGTACACCCAGATGACAGAGAATTCGACGCCTGCTAGGCGAGCCAGGCTGAGGCGCCTGTACGAACAGTCGAGCAAACATTCCGGATACCAGTCACTGGCACCGTCGCTGACCACCATACTGGGTGCGTCTGCGATCGATGCGGCCGACAAGTATGAGAATGAGCGGCTGGCGTTCATTCAGTCCCACCTGTCGTTTGAGAACAAGCGAGTCGTCGACGTCGGCGGCAATACGGGCTTCTTTGCATTGACGGCGGCCGAGACCGCCTCACGGGTAGACTACTTCGAAGGCAACGCCGACCACGCGGCGTTTGTTGACGAGGCCGTCTCCGCGCTGGGCCTGGGCGAACGTGTCAACGTACATGCCAGCTACCTGGAGTTCGACGACCTGCCGGAGACGCGTTACGACGTAATGCTCCTGCTAAACGTTCTGCATCATGTCGGCGATGACTTCGGCGACGGCGGCCTCTCACTGGAACAGGCGCACGATCAGATTATTCGTGACCTGAGAGCAGCCCTGCAGATCGCCGAAGTCATTGTCTTTCAGCTGGGCTTCAACTGGCAGGGCAACGTTGCCCAACCGCTGTTTGCGGGCGGCACGAAAGCCGAGATGATTTCCTTCATCAAATCCGGCATCAATGACCTCGCCAGCTTAACCGCCATTGGGATAGCGACCGGAACGCGGTCGAAGGCCGTTTACGAACCTGTTGATGACGCGAACCTGGCTCGACGCGATGATCTGGGCGAGTTCCTCAACCGACCCATCTTCATCCTTGAGCGCAAGTAGCTGCCGGCCGCCGCCAACGCTACAAAGACCGGTTCACAATCTCCGCGATACGATCGACGTCAGCGTCGCTCAGCTGCGAGTCCACGGGCAGGCACAGAATCCTCTCGCTGATGTTGGCGGCAACCGGTGTCGATGCTCTTGATGCCGGATCGCCTAAGCAAGGGTGAAAGTACTGGCGGGCGATGATGTCGTTGTCGGCGAGCGCCCGCTGGGCACCTTCCCTCTGATCTGGCGTCTCGAATACCAGCGGGCAGTAGGCGCCGTTATCGGTTGCGTCCGCAGCCCGCGCCTGGAAAGCGATGGCGTCATCCAGTTGATGCCGGTATCGCGCCTTGACTTCGCAGCGGCGTTCCATGATCCGCGGCATCTCATCCAGCAGCGCAAGACCGTAGGCGGCGTGCAGTTCGCTGAGCTTTGCGTTCGTACCGACAAGCGTTGTGCCCTCTTGTTCGGAACGACGACCGAATCGGATGATGTCACGTGCCGCCTCCAGCGCTTCGTCATCGCGGAAGAGGACGGCTCCGCCTTCCACCGTGCTGAAGACCTTGGTTGCGTGAAAGCTCATCGTGGCGGCGTCGCCTTCGAGGAGAATGCTGCGACCATCCCGCTCAACACCAAAAGCATGGGCGGCGTCATACACGACTTTCGCCGAACTTACGGGCGTAGTCGTCGATTGCCGATGTATCGCAGGGGTTTGAGAAAACGTGTACAGGTACCACGACGTCAGCATTCTCACCGTCGACATCGAGACCGTCGGCTGCCAGGTTCAGGCTGTGCGGGTCGATATCCCGAAAACTGACGTTCAGCCCCTCCCAGAGGAGTGAGCTCTCGGTCGCGGCGAAGGTAAAGGGTGTGGTCAGCGCCGTCTTCCCGTTACCGCTCAGCGAAAGCGCGCGGTAAGCAACCTGCATCGCGAGCGTGCCGTTCGCCACCAGCAGCAGACCCTGGACGCCAAGGAATTCCTCAAGGCGCTCAGTCAGTTCGACCAGCAGCGGACCGTCATTGGTCAGCCGTGACCGGGACATCGCCGCATCGATGAGCCGGTCAAACTCACGTTTCGACGGTTCTTCCGGGCGACCGATGCTGATCATGACCGGATCAGGCTGAGCAGATAGTCGTCGTAGGGATTGCTCGGCGCGCCCTCGAGCATCGTTTCGATGTCGGCTGCAGAAAGCCAGCCCATACGCCAGGCGATCTCCTCGAGGCAGGCAATCTTGAAGCCCTGCCGGGCTTCGATGGTTCCCACGAAGTGCGCAGCATCAAGAAGACTGTCGCAGGTTCCGGTATCGAGCCAGGCAAACCCGCGGCCGAGCAGCTCGATGCGCAGATCGCCCCGATCAAGATATGCCTGGTTGACGGAGGTAATCTCGAGCTCACCGCGCGCCGACGGTTCAATACCTTTGGCGATTTCAACGACGTCATTGTCGTAGAAGTACAGGCCGGTAACCGCATACTGTGACTTCGGCTGTGCCGGCTTCTCTTCGATCGAGATCACACGCAGCGACTCGTCAAACTCCACTACGCCGAAGCGCTCAGGGTCTTTGACCTGGTAGCCGAAGATCGTCGCGCCGCTGTCCCGGCGGGCTGCCCCGCTTAACTTGCCACTGAACGCCTGGCCGTAGAACACGTTGTCGCCCAGCACCAGGCATACGCCGTCATTGCCGATAAACGACTCACCGATCAGAAGCGCTTGCGCGAGTCCGTCCGGGCTTGCCTGTTCCGCGTATTCGAGGTTCACGCCAAATCGCTCACCGTTACCAAGCAGCCGTTGATAGGCCTCGGTGTCCTGCGGTGTCGTGATGATCAGGATGTCGCGAATGCCCGCCAGCATCAGCACCGATAGCGGGTAATAGATCATCGGCTTGTCGTAGATCGGCAGCAGCTGTTTCGAGACTCCGCGCGTAATCGGGTAGAGCCGGGAGCCGCTGCCGCCAGCAAGAATGATGCCCTTCATCTGGAGACGCCCGCCGATCGGGTTGCAAATCGAGCCACCGGTTCCTGCGCCTTGGAGGCGACGCGCTGGCACCACGCCAGGTTCTCGAGATACCAGGCTACGGTCTTGCGCAGGCCAGACTCGAAGCTCTCTGCCGGCGCCCAGCCGAGCTCTCGGCGAATTCGGGATGCGTCAATTGCGTAGCGAAGGTCGTGACCGGGACGGTCATCAACAAATGCGATGAGATCCTCATAAGCTTTCACACCGTCCGGCTTGTCAGGACGGAGTTCCTCCAGCAGCGCACAGATCATTCGTACAACGTCGATATTGGCGCACTCGGCGGAGCCGCCGATATTGAATGTCTCCCCAACCGGGCCCCGTCGAACGACTTCGTGCAAGGCGCGCGCGTGGTCTTCGACAAACAACCAGTCGCGACGCTGTAATCCATCTCCATAAACCGGCAGCTGCTCGCCGTTCAGGGCCTTCAGCAGAACCAGCGGAATCAGTTTTTCCGGGTACTGGTAAGGGCCGTAGTTGTTTGACGTATTGGTAATGATAGTAGGCAGCTTGTAGGTCCGCGCCCAGGCGCGGACCAGGTGATCCGCTCCCGCCTTGCTCGCCGCATACGGTGAACTCGGGGCGTATCGCGAAGTTTCCTCAAACGGCTCGTCGTCGGCCGGCAGGTCGCCGAAAACCTCATCTGTCGAAATGTGGTGCAGACGAAACGCCGATTGCCGCGTCTTGTCGAGCTCCGAAAAGTAGTCGCGACAGACTTCAAGCAGCTGAAAGGTGCCAAACAGATTCGTCTCGATGAAACCCGCAGGGCCACCGATAGATCGATCGACGTGGGTTTCGGCTGCCAGGTGCATGACCGAGTCGGGCTGGTGTTCGGCGAATACCGCACGCAGGGCGCGCTGGTCGCAGATATCGATCTGCTCAAACGCGTATCCCGGCAGCTCGCTGACCTCGCTCAGCGACTCGAGGTCACCCGCGTAGGTCAGCTTGTCGACGTTGACGACGGAGTCCGAGGTTGCTGTAAGGATGTGCCGTATAACAGCCGAACCGATGAACCCGGCGCCGCCGGTAACCAGGATCTTCATGCTTTCGAGGTGCCTGCCCAGTAAGGCCGTCATTTGACCATAACCCGCTCTAAACCGTCGAAAACGGCGGTGGAAAGCGTGACGCAATCGACACCGCGATCAGGCCGAAAGCCGGGCGAATGCCGGCAGGCAGACGCTTTAATACGCGGCAGCCCTGGCTTTCAGCTCATACGACGCCCGGAAAAGACCCCGTCAAGGCGACAACGACCGGCTATTCCTTCGAGAAGTCGACGTCGAGCTCCGAAGCAAGGAAGAACACCGTCGCGTAGGTTGCCGTCAGGTAACGCATGTCTTCCGGGATGATCTTGTCGAAGGTGTCGTTGGGCGTGTGGTGGTAGTGGAAATAGTCGTTCGAGTTCTGGGTGAAGTTGAGCGCCGGCATCCCGGCACGTCCCAGGACGCTCATGTCCGAGGCGCCCAGCGCATCATTGGCATCGCTCCAGGCGATGCCCAGCGGTTCCACGAGCTTGTGCATCTCCCGAACCACCGGTACGGCGCTAACACCGACGCCGGAGGTCAGGGTATGAATCCGGCCGCCGCCGCTGTCGACTTCGGCGCCGAGGATGTGATCGGCAATCTCATAGTTGTGCTGCTCGGCATACGCACGAACGCCAATGAGTCCAATCTCCTCCGCGCCGAAGAGCAGCACGCGAATGCTGCGCCGGGGCTGGCCAGTGAGATCCCTGATCAGGGCCGCCGCGGCCATCATTGAGCCAACGCCGGCGCCGTCGTCCAGCGCGCCCGTGCCCTCATCCCAGGAATCGAGATGGGCGCCGAGCACCAGGTAACGGCCCTCGTCCTCACGCCCGGTAATCTCGCCGATAACGTTCCGGCTGATGACCGGACCGGTGATCTCCGAGGTCATGTTGAGCCTGACCTGCACAGGCACGCCGCGCTTCAACATGTTCTGCAGCAGAATCGCGTCGGGCGCGGACACCGCCGCGGCCGGAATTCTGCGCACCCCATCTTCATAACCGAAACCGCTGCCTGTGTGCGCCATGCGGCTGTCGTCCGTACCTACCGAGCGAATGATGACCGCTTCGGCGCCGCGTTTGGCCGCCTCAACGTGGCCGCGTCCGCGGGCCCGCGTGCCCTGCCCATAGCCGGACATCTGCGATGCGCCCTCGGGCGGTACGTAGTCCGCCATGCTGTAGGAGACGAAGGCGATTTTTCCGTCGAGGCTGTCGCCTTCCGGGACGGCCAACAGGTCATCGAATGTCTTGAACTCGACGATCTCGGCAACCAGGTCGCCGCCGGTGCCGACGCTGTAGCCCAGCGCGGTTGCCACCATTCGCTGCGGATAGGGTGACACAACCTCGGCGGTCACCTCGCCGCGGATCCAGCCCTGTTCAACCGGAAACTCCTCGGTCCAGACTCGATCGAACCCCAGCTCTTCAAACTTGGCAACCGCCCAGTCAACGGCTCGAGCATCTCCGGGTGTACCCACGCGCCGCGGTCCGACCTCAGTTGTCAGCGATTCGACGATGTCCACGGACAAATCGCTCTGCAGCGCCTGTTCGCGAAGCGTAGTCGCCCGGTCAACCAATGCCTGGGGAATCACGGAAGTGTCGACGGCTTCCGTCACGACCTCGCTTGCGGGCTCTTCCTGCGCGCAGGCGGCAACAAGAATGAGGGATACGGGCAAGAGCGTGGCGATACGGCGGTTCATGCGGGGTACTCCGGTTCGATAGGCTGGCGTATTGTTCTGACGCCATTGTAATGGAACCGACGAGCCGGACCGGCTTGTTGCACCGCTGGGCGATCCGGCCAGCCTTACCGTTCGACCCAGTGGCGGCGGTTTAGGTTAGGCTCTGCCGCTCTTTCCCTGCTGTGGGCACAGATGAACGATCCGGCAAGCCAGTCACCGCCAGGACAGGGCCTCCGCCGTCAGCTTGGCCTCGCCGGGCTCGCCGCCACCGGCATCTGTTCGATGCTCGGCGCATCCGTTTACGTCGTTCCGTTTATGATTCACAGGAACGTGCCGGGCATCGATAACTGGATTCTCCCGGCATTTCTGTTCGCGGCCGTACCCGCCTCCCTCGCTGCCTTGGCCTACGCGATATTGTCTTCAGCCATGCCCCGCGCCGGGGGCAGCTATCTCTACGCAAGCCGCGGGCTGCATCCCTATCTCGGTTTCATCGCCAGCTTCTCGCAGTGGTTCGGCCTGTCGATTGTTATCGGCGTCATTGCCTACATCATCGTTCCGTTTCTGCGCGATATCGCCGCGGCGCTGGGCTGGGCTGACCTCTCGTCCACGCTTGAAACCGGGGCCGTCCGCGTCGGCCTCGCGCTGGGCATGGTATGGCTGTTCGTGATCGTGAACCTGTACGGGGGGCGCTTCTATGAACGCACCGTCCTGCCGCTGATGATCCTGATGTTCGGCCTCGGCGGGATCGTGATCGTCGCCGGCTTCTCTCTCGACCAGGAGACGTTCGTCAGCGCGCTGTCGATGCAGGAAAACCGGAGCATTCCGGCCGCCGGTAAATCGCCCTTTGACCTGGCGACGTTTCTTGCCGCCGCCGCGGTCCTGTTCTCGAGCTTCATCGGCTTTGACTCGATTGCGCAGGCCGGCAGCGAAGCCCGGCGGCCCGAGCGCAACCTGCCGCTGGCGATCGGCCTGGCGATCGTGACGGTCGGGTCCTTCTACTTTCTGTTTACCGCAGCCGTGTACCACGCCGTGCCCTGGCCTTACGTGGCCGAGGAAGCGATGCAGCGGGACATCACGGCACCCGGCCTTTTTCGCTACCTGCTGCCCGAAGGCTGGACCGTTGCCATCGTTGCCGGCGCCGCCATCGCGCTCATCAACGACCTGCCGGCCATGCTGCTGGCCGTATCGCGACTGATGTTCGCCTGGGCGGAAGACGGCATCTTTCCGCGCGGTATCGCGGCGGTGCATCCGCGACTGCATACGCCGCATCGCGCAGTGCTGCTGAGCGGCGTCATGGCCAGCGTCGGGATTTTCGGCAGCCACTTCGCCGGCGACTTTTTCCTGGGCATCGACATCATGGTGACTTCGATGCTCGTCAACTTCCTGCTGATGTGCCTCGCGGTGCTTACCTTGCCGAAGGTTAATCCCACGCTTGCCCGCGGGGTCCGGGTGGTTACCTCGAGACGATGGCAACAAATCGCGTCCATCGCTGGCGTCGTTCTGCTGGCCGGTTTTCTCGTTATTCATATAACTCGCGATCTCTCCGCCGACGTCTCGGCGTGGTACTTTCACTCCACCCCGGTCTGGCTGATCGTCATGACGCTGGCGAGCGGCATCTACTTCCGTGAGCTGCGACGGCTAAAAAATCGGGGCGTCGACGTCAAAGCAATCTTTGACCGTCTGCCACCCGAGTAACTGCTCCGCCCAGACACTTCTATGCCCAGATCCACCGAACGCTACAGCCTCGCCGCAGACCTCGATATCAGCCGGGTGGTCACCGGGCTGTGGCAGGTGGCCGACATGGAGCGCGACGGCCGCCAGCTCGACCTCGATGCGGCCGCGACCAGCATGTCGGCCTACGCAAACGCCGGACTGACAACCTTCGACATGGCAGACCACTATGGCTCAGCGGAAGTCATTGCCGGCCGATTTGCCCGCAGCGAATCGACCGGACCGGTTCAGCTATTGACCAAGTGGGTGCCGGAACCGGGCGGCGCGTCGAAAGACGAAGTGCGAGAGGCCGTGCAGCGCTCGCTGGACCGGCTGCAGGCGGACAGCCTCGACCTGCTGCAATACCACGCCTGGAACTACGCCGATCCCAGCTACCTGGATGACCTGTTCCATCTCGATGAACTGCGCCGCGAAGGACTGATCCGCCATCTCGGCCTGACCAACTTCGACGCGGCACATCTGCGCGTAGTGCTCGACACCGGCATCGAGGTGGTCTCCAACCAGGTGTCCTACTCGTTGATAGACCAGCGCGCCGCCGGCGAGATGACCGATCTGTGCGTCGAACGTGGCGTCGGCCTGCTGGCCTACGGAACGCTGGCCGGCGGGCTCCTGACGGAGCGCTGGCTCGGCAAACCAGCGCCGGCCGCGGGCGAGCTCGCCACCTGGTCACAGATGAAATACCACCGCTTCATTAACGAGGCGGGTGGCTGGGAGGCCTTTCAAAACCTTCTGGCCGCGCTGGACAAGTCCGCCCGGCGGGAAGGAGTATCGACGGCGAACCTCGCCAGTCGGTTCATTCTCGATCAGCCGGCCGTCGCAGCCGTGATCATCGGCGCCCGCCTCGGGCAAAGCGAACACATCGCCGATAACGTGCAGCTCCTCGGCGAATCGACGGCATCGACAGATTGGGATGAGCTTCGCTCGGCGCTCGACGCGTTGTCGGCGATACCCGGCGACTGTGGCGACGAGTACCGCAAGCCGCCCTTTCTGACCGCCTCCGGTGACCTGAGCCATCACCTTGACGCGCTGCCAGCACCCTATCCCACCCGGCGTGTTGATGACGAGCGAACGCTGGCGCTGAGCGGCACCGTTTGGGAAGACCTTGCCGGCTTCTCGCGGGCCACCCGCCGCGGCAATCGAGTCTTCGTTTCCGGCACCACCGCAACCCACGGCGACCGGGTCATCGGCAGCGGCGACCCGCTGACCCAGACCGACTTCATCATCGACAAGATCGAGGGCGCCCTGCAGTCGCTGGGCGGAACCCTGGAGGATGTCGTTCGTACCCGCATCTTCATCCGCAACGTCGATGACTGGGAACCCGTGTCCCGGGCCCACGGGCGGCGCTTCGGCCGTATCCAGCCGGCAAACACGCTGGTCCAGGCAGGCCTGGTCGGCGACGAGTACCTGGTCGAGATGGAGGCCGATGCCATTATCGGCGACGCCTGACGACAGCCCTGCCGCGACAGGCGCTGTTGGCCGCGACATCGCCGGTGCGCTCAGGCAGGATGAGGGTCTTCGAAAATCCTTGAGTACCAACGCATGACGCAACTGGACACCGACTACCTCGTCATTGGCACCGGCGCGATTGCCATGGCCTTCGTCGACACGATGCTGGACGAATCCGACGCAAACTTTGTCATGGTCGACCGTCATCACATGCCCGGCGGCCACTGGAACGACGCCTATCCCTTTGTCCGACTGCATCAGCCGTCGGCATTCTACGGCGTTGCGTCGATGGAGCTCGGTTCGAACCGCATCGATGAGGTTGGCTCCAACAAGGGCTATTACGAACTGGCCTCCGGGCCCGAGGTGTCGGCCTATTTTGATCGGCTCATGCGCGAGCGTTTCCTGCCGTCGGGGCGGGTGCAGCACTTCCCGATGTGTGACGTGACCGGCGACGGCGAATTCCGCTCGATGGTCTCCGACGCCACGTACTCGGTAAACGTCTCGCGGAAGACCGTGGACGGCACGTTCTTTAACACCTCTGTGCCCTCGACCCACAAGCGCAAGTACGCCGTCGATGAAGGCGTCGAGTGCATCGCGCCCAATCAGCTACCGCGCCGCGCGGGCAACTATCGACGCTTCACCGTGGTCGGTGGCGGCAAGACCGGCATGGACACCCTGGTATGGCTGCTGGACTCCGGCGCTGACCCGTCAATGATTACCTGGATCTGCCCGCGGGAGTCCTGGCTGATCAATCGCGACACCACCCAGCCGGGGCGACGGTTTGCCAGCAAAGGTGCCGGCAGTTTTGTCGCACAGCTCGAAGCCATCCCGGACGCCGCTTCAGTGAACGAGATGTTCGAACGTTTCGAAGCCGCCGGCAGCATGCTGCGTATCAACCCGTCGATCACGCCAACGATGTTCCATTACGCCACCATCTCGCACGGCGAGGTGGAGCAGCTTCGGCGGATCGAACAGGTCATTCGCGATCAGCACGTTGAGCGTATCGCGACAGACAAACTGATCATGACCTCCGGTGACGAGCTGCCGGCAGATCCGGCCACGCTGTATATCGACTGCACCGCCACCGCCGTCGAGTTTCTTGGTGACCGAACGGTGCCGGTGTTCGCCGACAAGCGGATCACTCTGCAGGCGCTGCTCGCGCCGCTGGTAACGACGAGCGCCGCCATCACCGCCTTCGTGGAGGCGCACGTGCCCGACCCGACGACCCAGAACGCGCTGTGCAAACCCGTGCCGCTGGCCGACAATCCGTATGAATGGATGACGTCGTTCCTCGGCAACGCCATGAACCAGGGCGCGTGGGCGAAGCATCCCGGCTTAAGAGACTGGTTCGCCCGCTGCCGACTGAACCCGAATCGACGCATGCCGGACGACGAGCCGCCCAGCGAGGAAGCGTCGGCCGCGGTAAACGCTGTGCGCGAACGCATCGGTCAGGCCATGGGCCCCGCAATGGAAGGCCTGCAGCGGCTGCTGGCCACCGAGGCGGCCAACTGGCCGTCGCGCTGAGCCGGACGTTGCCGGCAGCCGGTTCGTGCAGGTTTCATTGCGAACGTTTGCGCTGCTGGCGCTCTCAACACTTTTGATGCCGGCGAGAATCATGGCTTCGAACGACGGGGATGCAATGCTGCTAACGGACTTCGCCACCGGCGGTGCCGAGTTCGACTGGTACGTGGTCAACGACGGCGTGATGGGCGGTCGCAGTGCCGGCGGTTTCGAGATCGTTGACGACAGCCTGTCTTTTGCCGGAACCACCAACACGCGCGGCGGCGGTTTCAGCTCCATCAGATCCGGCCGCATCGATCTAGACCTCGGAACCTTCAGCGGCCTCCGTCTTAAAGTGTACGGCGACGGTCGCCGCTACACCTGGCGACTCGAGACTGACGCCCGCTGGCGCGGCGTGGCCGTCGGCTACTGGGCGAACTTCGAGACGGAAGACGGGCGGTGGTCCGTCGTCGATATTCCATTTGAGGCGTTTGTCCCGCAGGTCCGAGGCAGGCGCCTTGATGGACCACCGCTGAACCTCGGTGCTATTGCCGGCATGGGCCTGATGATCTACGACGGCCGGGACGGGCCCTTTGAATTGCAGCTTTCCCGAGTCGAAGCCTATAGATAGCGCTAGGTGCGCCGCGAGTATTCCACCCTGCTCATGGGCGTCCAGCTCTCGCCAAGATCCAGCGAAATTTCAGCGCCCAGCGTAAAGCTGTCGGGATTCTCGGAGCCAAAGCGCCAGGTCAGGCGAAACGCCATCGGCTTACCGTTCTCGTTTCGATAAAACGTCTCGTGCGCCAGGTTCGTCATGGTCAGCACGCCATCGACAAGCTGGCCTTCGTAGAGATCCATCATCCCGCCCGGCTGGTCGACGGCGGCCATCCGATAGACTCGTTTCTCGACATCCCAGGTCAGGAAGGTGCGCATCGGGAAGTCGATCCCGGTACCGAGGATCGTCATCGTTTCCTCGATCAACTGGCCGTCGAGCGCGACGTCGTACCTCGCGACGTTTTCACCTGTAAAGACCGCCTCTCCAGACGCATCGTACTGGTAGTAACGCGCCGCCCATTCACCCTCAAGAAACGCCATGCGCTGCATAGCCTCGGACGCCGCCAGGACGGGCGCAAACGCCAGCAGCGCGATCGCTGTTATCCAACCCTTAATCATGATCACCCCCAAAGATTCATCGTCAGCTCTGACAGCGGAACGGCCAAAGGGTTGCGCTGACGGCTCTCAGCATGAACGGTATTCCTGAGACAGTCGCGCAACCGCAGACACCCATAGGAACGGCTAGATATGCAGGAAGCATTAATGCCGCGAAGGCCATGGATGGCCGAGAGCGGTCCAGCCGCGATCCGGCCATCGGGAATCAAGTTGCGTAAACTGTCCCCAAACCGCCTGACCTTAATCAAAGGATCAACCAATGCTGAAAGCTCTTCGTTCGACGCTTCTCGCGCTGCTGACTGCGCCACTTTTTCTCACGACCGGCTTTGCCGCAGATGGCGACCAGAAAGCGGTACTGGTCACCGGCGCCACCAGCGGTATCGGCCTGCGCATTGCGGAACGGCTAGCGTCTGAGGGTTACTTCGTCTACGCCGGCGCACGCAAGCAGGTCGACATCGATCGGCTAAACATGATCGACAACGTGGAAGCCGTGCGCCTCGACGTTACGGTCCAGGACGACATCGATGCTGCGGTGAAACACATCAGTGAGGCCGGGCGTGGTCTCTGGGGCCTCGTCAATAACGCAGGCGTATTTATTGGCGGCCCGGTGACCGAGGTCAGCATCGAGGAAACGATGTGGTTATTTGACGTCAACGTCTTCGGCGTTTATCGCGTCACCCAGGCGTTTGCACCGTTGATCATCGAGTCTCAAGGCAGAATAACGACCATCAGCTCCATTTCAGGCATTGGTTCCGGACTGTTCTTCAGCCAGTACTCGATGAGTAAACATGCCATGGAGGCATTCACCGACTCTCTGGCGCTCGAGATGGAGCGGTTCGGCGTTGGCGTCAGCGCCATCGAACCCGGTAACTACGATTCGAAGATCGTCGAGACCGCGTGGCAACGCATGCAGGACAAAGGCTACATCGATGAGGACTCACCTTATGCCGAGGATCTCAGGGAATTGATGGAATGGCCGGCCGATCGCAGCATATACAAGGAGCCGGATGACGTCGCAGATGCGGCGATGCACGCGATGTTCAGCGACAAACCTAAGCGCCGTTACCTGACCGTGCCCAATGTGGAAGAAGCCCGCTGGGCGATTGGCTCAATGATTCGGGAGCTTGCCGAGCTTAATGACTGGCAGGCATATTCCTTTACGCAGGATGAGCTGGTGGCGATGCTTGAGGAGGCGATGAAGTACAACGCGGATTAGCGCCTGCGTCGCGCGGATCTGCAGGATTCAGACAAGTCCGCTGATCACGGCTGACCGTTATCGTGTCCGCCGATGTTGTCGCTTGTCTACCGCTACTCCGGCCTTACCCAGTGCACCGCACAGATCTTGTTGCCGTCAGGATCCCGCAGGTAGGCCAGGTAATAGCCGCCGCCGGCCTCGAGCGGACGCAGGCCCGGAGGGTCTTCGCAGGTAGAGCCACCGTTCCTTAGTCCCGCTTCGTGGAACTTGTTGACGGCGTCGGGGCTGTGCGCCGCGAAGCCGATGGTGCCGCCATTCGCGGCGGTAGACGGTTCACCGTCGATAGGTTCGGTAATGCCAAAAGAAAAGGCTTTGGCAACGGCGTTTCAGCAAGCAATCCGTGACGGCGACGTAGCCGAGTTGACCGCGCTGCTGAG
>CAZFVT010000002.1:0-29103 GCA_964522355.1 uncultured Woeseiaceae bacterium
CGTGCTGGCAACTTCATCGGAACACATGGCTTTTGTAACCTGCTGAGTGATCGACCTTCATCCTAGACGCTATCCGTTCTTTCTTGATCTATGTCGCTGATGAATACGCTGCCATGACGGCTAGGCGGAGCTCGTCAGCGCCATCAATCTTTCGTTCAAACTGTCCTGTTCCAATTCCCAGTACACGATGCAATAGCGTGACGTATTGCGAAATCATCGAAAGCAATCGATCAAGATCGCCGATATTCAAATCGCCAGCGGGCTTCTTCTCTATACTCTGCCCGAGGCTGCTTGCAAGCCCTTCTTGGTTTGTGTGGGCAATGACTCCATCCCGCAATGGCTTGATCTTCTTGCCCTTTTCGATGATTGCTCTGTAAAGAGGAAGATAGAAGCTCTTGAATGGGCCCGGAACCAGGTTGCTCTCAACACTCTGCCTGTGGAAATTGACCAGCGAACTCGCGTCTTTCGTTGCGTCCAACAGATGCGATGTCGTCAGTGTCAGCTCTTTCACGAGTGTCCGTTGAATGATACCGCCAGCATGTCCGGTTACAGCCTGCCACGCTGGAGTGGATTCCGAATCCCACATCGCCAACAGTGTTCGAACGTCAAGACACACTCGAAGCTGAAACGCGAGACGCTGCGCTCCAAATAGAAATTCGCGTCCCCCAAGTGTACGAACCGCTGGATCAGATAGCACGTCGTCTGACGGCCCCGCCTGCCAAACGTCTGCGTCATACTTCATATCGTCCCCCATGCCTCGTCCATGGCAACCTTACTGATCCGCGCTGCTGGATGCGGTAGCGCCACTGCTTTGATTCCCTCACTCGTTAGAGCGGCGTGCACGCGAGCGCCCAGAGCCAGAACAACTCTGGGCTCGACTAACTTGACTTCGTGGACGGTGAACTCCGCAACCGACCGCCTGACGTCCGCCATTGGTATGTTCCCGCTCATACCGCCTGGCTTCACGAACACGAAGGCGTTCGTTCCATAGGTGTCCTCCAGTCGCAGGCCCAGATGTCGCTGCAGCAGGCTCTTCAGTCGCTTGTTCGTGGTGATCGTCGGGTCGTGGCCCAGGCGCTGAATCTCGGGATCGACACCGCGCACCCTCAGCCCCTCATGACTGGCCCAGTCCTGGAGGACGAGCATTACATCGGCGTCACGATTTCCCGCCGTCTTGGTGTATGGGCTGATGAATTCGCGAAAGTCGTAGCCGTAATCCTCAGGTTGACCATAGCCGGGCCACCGGGTGTTGGAACGACGGATTGCGAGGCTTTCATAGGAGATCATTTGTTGACGATACCACCCAGGAAAGGGGCGATCCGGGAATCTGCTGATTCGGCGTTTCGACGCTGGTTGGTTTGATCGAATCAACGCGGCTCACTGGCTTGAGAGCTGGAGACGGGTTCGCCTTACAAGCCCTTGAGCGGCATAGCTTCCATATCCAATGGACAAAAGAAAAGGCCCTTGAGAACAAGGGCCTTTTCAGAGTAGGTGGACGCGCCGGTAGTACTGCTTTGTTGCAATTCGTTCCCGATTTTCAGTCCGCCGATCTTTCGACCTGCTTCCCAATCCTCGTTCCCGAACGCTATTGGTGTCGGGCTACCTTTTGGCGTAACGTCGGGGCGAGTTCCGAGTTCATCCCGTCTGTCTCTTAGGTCTGACTTCTGCTTTCGCTTCCGCCTTCCCTAAAACTCCGCCGCTTCGCGTCCTTCCGCCCCCGGCACTTGTCGGGACTCGGATCCCGTCTAGCAGGGCGGTTGCCAAGTTTCCTTGGCCGGAGGCTTTCGCCTCAGGATCGAAGTTACGCTCTTTTCTGAGGATTGCAAAGGTTGTTGAAACCCAAGTTTTTCGTCCGAAAACGAACTATTTTCTTATCGCGAGGTTGCGTGCCGCAGCTAAAGTAGTTTCGCAGGTTCGCCCGCAAACTGGCTCCGCGATTTTGCGCAAAACGCCGCTAATTGAGCATGGAGGCCACCTGACCAAGAGCTATGGACAATGAGGTTTTCACTTCTGAGGGTCCGCTGCCAGCGGCGATTCTTTCTGCGGCCGACCACATGGTGGCGACGGCGTGATACCCGACTATCGGTCGGGCACGGAAGCGGGGCGGCCGCTGCGCGACCGCGCAGGGCCATCCAAAATCCGTCCTAAATGCGTCTAGTAAACGGGTTCCAGGCGCGTATGCACCGGCACTTCGTTCTTGATCGAAGGAATCGTCAGTAGCGAGATAAATGCCACCGCTGCACGCGCCGATGCCGTCATCCGCTTGATCAGGCGGCCGTTCTCTTTCGCGTCCGCCAGGTCCGCATTGGCCCTTTGCAGCTTGCGCAGGTTCTTGATCCAGCGCGGGTTGTCGATGTCGAGCGTCAGCGGGAAGACCTGCTTGGAAATTTCACTGGTCTTCGTGAAGACGGAATGCGCATACCAGTCCGGATCGACACCGAGCGCCGCGTGGAATGCAGGGCGCTGGTGGTCGCGGACGAACATCGTCGAATACACCGCTGTTAAGAAGAACTTGATCCAGAAGACGTTGACGCCGCTGGTCAGCTTCGGGTCGGTCTTCATCAAGAGGGCAAAGGCCTCGCCATGACCGAACTCGTCGTTGCACCACTCCTTGAACCATTTAAAGATCGGGTGGAAGCGATGCTCCGGGTGTTTCTCTAGATGGCGGAAGATTGTGATGTACCTCGCGTAGCCGATCTTCTCCGACAGGTAAGTCGCGTAATAGATGTATTTCGGCTTGAAGTAGGTGTATTTCTTCTTCTGCGTGAGGAAGCCGAGGTTAACGGCGATGCCGGCCTCGCGAAGCGCGTCGTTAATAAAGCCCGCGTGTCGAGCCTCATCTCGCGCCATGAGCTGGAACAAGGTCGTGATGTCCTCGTTCTTACCGCGGCGCTTCATCTCCTTGTAAAGCACGCAGCCAGAGAACTCCGCCGTGCAGGAGGAGATCAGGAAGTCGATGAACTCGGCTTTCAACTGCGGCTCCATGGCGTCCCAGTCGATGTGATCCCAGTCTTCGTTTTTCTGGAAGTGGCCTTTGTTGGTATCCGTTTGCAGATGCGCGATGAGTTCGTCCCAGTCCTTGCGCACCGGGGTGACGTCTACGGCGTCCAGCGCATCAAAATCCGTGGTGTAGAAACGCGGCGTCAGCAGCGTGTTGCGCATCGCTACATCGGTGGCGGCCTTGCTGTCGATGACGGCCTGCCGGTAGTTACCGGCATCCAGCGCCTGCTCGACGCTCTTGGCGTCGGCGGAGTGTTTGATCGGCGCATCTTCGACTTTCTTCTCTTCGACGACGTTCATACCGATACCTCTTCTGAAAACGAGAACTCGCAGAGTTCCATCAGCTCAAAGTCGCCGGTCATGCGCGTCCAGAGCTGTTCGACGGCAGATGCCCGGGTGATGGTGGCGGTGCGTTCTTCACGGACGATTTCGCCGTAGGGCGCCAGGACCGGTTCACCGTGAACCAACACTTCGTCACCCGGATGGATGACTGCACCGTTCAGGAATTTGACGTGAGCGTGGAGGCTGTCGAAACAGTGACTGACTTCCACCTCGCAGGGCGCCGTTTCGGTCGCGCGCGTGAACATTCCCATGCTTCTTCCCCCTCTGGCCAACGGCCGGTCGAAGTATGTGTAAACTATTCTTGTTTATTTAGTGTAAACCACGGTTGACGAATTCGAAACCACTTGGGGCGTAGGGATTTCCCCGTACCCGGTCAAATGCCGCGGCATTGGCGACTCAGAGCTCCGGCAGAAGGCTTCAGAATGCGAGGCCAGGGCGCTACAGCTCGCAATGAATGGGGAAAATAATATAAGAAACAGTTATTTACAGCATTCCATCGAATGCCTGCGGCGGTCGATTCTGGCGTGCGACTGCGAACAGGGAGCCCTTCGCTTCGGCGCTGGGGGCTTCAGGGAAGCCTATTGAGCCCATCTATGTCCAGTGCCTTTTCCCGCAACATTGTCAAAAAAGCCTTAAGCCTGAGGGTCTGATGCCGGCCCGGCAGATAGGCTACGTGGAGGTCCAGGGAGGGAGCCCGCCAGCCGGGAAGCACGTCGACGATCTCAGCATTGGCCAGCTCTTCGGCAACAAACCACCTCGGCAGCACTGCCATCCCGAGGCCCAAAAGCACGGCTTCCTTCAGCGCGAGGATGTTATTTGTCCGCATCTGAACCGGCGGACGGAGCGCTAAACGTCGATGATCGCGGTGAGTGAGCGGAATCTTGCCGCCTTCAAAGGGTTCCAGCGCGGCCAGCGGCAGTCGTTCGGCCGACTTCGCCCCGCGCGGAATTCCATGGGTGCTAAGCAGTGAAGGGGCGGCGACCAACAGCCGTTCAATCGTGCCGAGGCTTTGAACGACCAGGTTCTCATCGGGAACCGGCCCAACCTTGATCCAGCAGTCGCAGCCGATTTCTGCAAATCGAATGGGCTGGTCCTCAAGCTGCCAGTTTATCGAAATGGCGGGATGCTCTTGCTGAAATTGCCACGCGATTCGCGCGAGGTGCCGCTGACCCAGCGCGACGGGCGCTACGATCCTAAGGCGACCCGAAATTTCGCTGTTGTCCGACAGGCGCTTTTCTTCCAAGGCTTCCCAGCTATCGATGAGCTGGCGGGCATCGACCAGCAGTTCGCTGCCGGATTCGGTTAGCGCCAGGGAGTGCGTCGTTCGTCGTACCAGCTGAGTCTTTAGCCGGGATTCAAGCTCTGCGAGCTGCCGGCTGGCGGACGGCTGCGACAGACCCAGGTCCCGGGCCGCGGCGCTGATGCTGCCCGCATCGACGATCCGTACAAACGTCTCCAGGAGGGTGATCCGATCGAGAGGCTTGCTCATACGCAAAACGTATAACAAATATAAAGGATAATCGTCTACCGAATCGCAGGTTTGCTCGGCAAAGTGGGCTTTACACAAACACCCAAGCAATCCGAAAAGGACTACCGAGATGACCAACACTGATATCAACACCACGTTCAAACTGGGCGGCGAAATTGACGTTAACCGCATCGGCTTCGGCGCAATGCGCCTCACCGGCCAGCCTGGCAACTATGGCCCCTACCCGCACTGGAAGGATGGCAAGGCACTCTTGAATCGAGCCGTCGAGCTGGGCATCAACTTTTTCGATTCCGCCCGGGCCTACGGACCAGAGTGGGCTGACAAGCTCATCGCCGATGCGTTGCATCCCTATCTGGAAAATCTGCTCATCGCGACCAAGGGCGGCGTGGATAAGTTCGCGCCGGACAAAATCGTCACGGACGGCCGCCCTGAAACGTTGCATCGGCAGATCGACGATGCGCTGACCAACCTCAAGCTTGAACAGATCGATCTGTTTCAACTTCACCGTGTCGATCCAAACGTGCCCGTCGAAGAATCCGTGGGCGCGATCGACGACGCACGCCGAGCCGGCAAGGTTCGCCTTATCGGTCTGTCGAACGTCAATCGTGAACAGTTGGATCGCGCGCTTGCCGTCGCGCCAATTGCCTCGGTGCAGAATCGCTTCAACCAGGCGGAGCCCGGCGACGGCGATCTCGTCGACGCTACGGCCGAGCGTGGCATCGCTTTTATCCCCTACGGCCCCCTGGGTGCACACCCGATGAGACAGGGCGCAGCCTTGCCGGCACAGGAGGCGCTTGCATGGCTATTGCGGCGGTCAGCCAACATCGTGGTCATTCCCGGCACTACTTCCATCCAGCACCTCGAGGAGAACGTCGCCGCCTGGGAGTTAATTTAATGCCAGGTCACGCGCGACGATCCGCTGGCGTCGAATCTCGAACGATCGGATGCGACAATGAGCCCGTCATGAATGTCCGCCCAGCCACTGTTGAAGATCTGGCCACTATTGTCGACTTCATCGCCCAGGAAGCCCGCGAGGCCGAAGGGCGCGAGCTCGATCAGGAGACCCTGGCAGCGGGCGTTGGAGCTGGGCTAGGCGATGAATCAATCGCGCGCTACTGGCTGCTGGTTGATGACGCGGATACCCCGGCTGGTTGTACGTCGGTCATTCGCGAGTGGAGTGACTGGCAGGCTGGTTACTACTGGTGGATCCAGAGTATGTACATCGCGCCGCAGTTCCGCGGCCGCGGCCACCTCGATGACCTGCTGGCGGCGGTTACCGATGCGGCCGGTCGCGAGCAGGCCCTGGAGCTGAGGCTCTATGTACACACGGCCAATACGGCGGCGGTGCGGGCCTATGAAAAATCCGGGTTCGAGCAATCCGACTACGCCATCATGAGTCGAGCGCTTCCCAGGGGAGCAGAGTGACGGACCTGGCTGAGGTATCACAGCGTCTCCTGCGAGCGATAAGGCGGTGGGCCGGCCTGTTGCTGGTCGGCTCAACTCTTTGCCTGCCAGCCTGTTCGACAGAGGAGGCAACTCCGGAAGAGACGGGGCTCTGGTTCTACGTGCTCGTCAAGTCATCGAACTACGCGCAGGACGCGAACGGCGAATTGACCCTGCTGAACTATCACTTCTTCTCCGAGATATTTCCGAAACCGGGATTCAAAGGTGGTCTGCGTGGCGAGCTGCAGCGCCAGGGCTCCTCAGATGCGCCGATGGTCTACGTTGATCGCGGCAAGGACTTCTATTTCGAGGGCGGGCATTTCGACTCGGTAGCCGAAGCCGACGAAGCGTATCCGAATGGCGTCTACGACTTTGCGATTACCAATGACCGGGTTGAGGTTCGCGCATCGATGACCTTGGGCGATGCGAACGGAGAGACGGATATTCCAGCGCCAATCAGGATCTCGCTGCTGCAGGATGATTCGCTTGTGTCGCCGCTGGCGGTCGACCACGAAAAAGACCTACGGGTTGTCTGGAGCGACTACTCCAACGGGGCTGCCGATGCCAACGGCATTGTCGACGACATGATTTTTGTTGTCGTACAGAACTGCCAGGGCGAGCGAATCGTGCACACAGGTCTGCCTTTCCAAAATGCTGACTACATGACCTTTCGCGAAAAGGAGCTGCTGATCGAGGGCGGTACCTTAAAGCCCGGCGAACCTTACGCCATGTTCGTCGAATTCCCGCACGTGGTGGACAGCTCAGTCGCTGCGGGCGTGCCGGGCTTCACCTCCTTCGCGACAGCGACCTATCTCGACATCGAGACCACGGGTGAGGCGATCGACTCGGCCTGTCTTGCGGAGATGCCCGCCATGGACACCGGCCAGACGGACCGACCGGCGCAGCATTAGGGCGGGATAACGCCGCGCCGGTACCAGGTCTTGTGCCGTTTCATGCTGACAGTGGCCCACGTCGCTCATCTCGAGAGTCGTTTCGTCGACCAGTCCCGGATTTCCGCTTTGAAACGTCGATACGCTGTCAACGCAGCGCGCCGGAGCGCGTTGTAAGAGGGATTTGGCAGAAACACGTGGTTTGCAGGTAATGGTTCAAAAGCTCCTTGGTGTGCTCATAGTGATGTTTCTGACTGCCTGCGGAGGCAGCGGTGCCGGCAATGGCAACGACAACCCGCTTGGCAATCCGTCGCCAACGCCCGATCCCGTGCCCGACCCAACGCCGGATCCTGACCCCGATCCTGACCCTGATCCCGGCAGCTCCGACAGGCCCAATGTCCTGTTGATCATTGCCGACGATTACGGTGTCGATCTTTCAGCCCAGTATCCCTATTCGACGGATACGCCGGACACACCGACCCTGGACGCGCTGGCCAATGATGGGCTGGTGTTCGACAACTTCTGGTCAACGCCCTCCTGTGCGACGACCCGCGCGGCGCTCATAACGGGCCAGTACGGCATCAATTCAGGCTTTCTCGGCACTCCGGGCACCCTCGACGTAGCCAACGAAACGATCCAGACCTATCTCGCCAACTACCCGGAGACCAGCGAGTACAGCTCCGCGGTGTTTGGCAAGTGGCACATCGGCAACGGCACCACGCATCTTGCGTCGGTAGGAGTAGAGTACTTTGCCGGCAGCCAGGCAAACCTCAACGATTACTTCGACTGGACCCTGATCGTTAACGGCGTTGAGCAGGCCTCTACAACCTACAACACCACCCACCTCACCGATCTGGCGATCGACTGGATTGGTAGCCAGGCGGATCCGTGGTTTGTCTGGATGGCCTACGCGGCGCCGCATGGCCCTGTTCATCTGCCGCCCGACGATCTACATGACCGAAGCCTGAGCGGTACCGCAGACGACATCAACAACAATCGCCGCGACTACGTGCTTGCCATGGTTGAGGCCATGGACAGCGAAATCGGCCGCCTGCTCGACTCACTGAGTGCCGAAGAGCGCGAAGACACCTTGATCGTGTTTCTCGGGGACAACGGCACCGCCGCCGGCGTCATCGATCAAACCGTTTTCCCCCGTTCGCACAGCAAGAACTCCATGTATGAAGGCGGCCTGCGGACGCCGCTTGTTGTCTCCGGAAACGGGGTGACGCGGCAGGGCGAGCGCGAGGATGCGCTGGTGAACGTCACCGATGTTTTCGCCACCGTTGCCAACCTTGCCGGTAGCAACGTAAACGAGATCTACGACAGTGTGAGTTTTGCCGACGCGTTGACCGATCCTTCATTCGAGGGCCGCGAATACCTCTATCTTCGCTACGTCGACGCGGATCTGGAAGGTTGGGCGGTGCGCAGCGCCGACTACAAGCTGGTTGAGGAAAACAGCGGTGGGCAGGAGCTCTATGACATGAGTTCGGACCTCGCGGAATCCATGGACCTGCTTCCCGGGGATGCCGCGACCGAGGCTATACGCAGCGAGCTAGAAGCGATTGCCGATGCCTTCGAGGCAGGCGACAACCCGGGGACGCCGGGCTCCGGTAACCCCGTCGACATCACCGATGCGATCTTCACGGAGCTCAGCGCAGACTGCGCCGACTACGTGGATTCGTATACCTCATCCGTTACGGACGTGAATAACAACGTGGCCTTCATGGGTGACCTGGTCATCGACGTCGCCGGCGGCAAGTGCATGTTTACAACCAACGCCATTCCGAACCACGACTTCAACGATCGCGATGGGTTCGCTACCGGCGTCAGCGCGCAGAACGACGTCTACGAAGTGACCGCAACGCCGACTGCGGCGGCCGCTACGACCGCGCTGACCCTCACCTTCGACGACGCCATCATGCTCAACGGCGTAAAGGTCGATCTGCTCGCGGCCGGTTGTTTCGGCGTCGGCGATGGGCGCATCGGCTGCAACAACATCGACCAGCCGTGGCGCTACGATCCGGCCTTCGCCGGCAGCGGGTTCCGCATCGACTCGCACAATGCGCACACCCAGGGCGATGGCACCTATCACTACCACGGCACGCCCAATGCCATGTTCTATCCGAACACGGCGATAGAGTCGCCGGTAGTCGGATTTGCTGCCGACGGCTTTCCGATCTTCGGTACCTATTTCGATGACGACGGCCTGGTACGCAAGGCCACGTCAAGCTATCAGCTGCGCGCTGGCTTTAGACCTTCGGGGGCTGGTGAGCCGGGCGGCACGTTTGATGGCACGTTTCGCGACGACTACGAGTACGTCGATGGCAGTGGTGACCTGGATGAATGCAATGGCATGACGGTCGACGGAGTCTATGGCTACTACATCACCGACGCGTTTCCCTACGTGCTGGGCTGCTTTCGCGGCACGCCGGACCCGAGCTTTCGCAAGTGATGGCGGTGTGCGGTATTCGAATCGTTCCGGTCTCTGTCAAGAATTGCGAAGCCGTGCTGATCTTTCATTGCCCTTGCGTATCATTAATCCCGATCCACTGTTTTCTGAAGGTTCGACTATGAAACTCGCCCGCAGACTACGGCGACTCGCGCTTGCGGCGTTTGTGCTCGCAATGCCCGTCGTCGCAAGCCACGCTCACCATTCCTTTGCGCCCTACGATATCCGCAATCCCGTTGAGATCAGCGGTACCGCCGAGCGCTGGGTTTACCGGCGGCCGCATCCGATGCTGAGTCTCAAAGACGAGGAGGGCGTGACCTGGCAGATCGAAGTGCCGATCAGGCGCTGGGAGCGAGCAGGCATACCGCCGGATGAGATTGGTGTCGGCGATACGCTCGTCGTGAAAGTATTTCCGGCGCGAAATGGTTCGCCGAAGGCCGCTATGTCCGGCTTCACCAAGGACGGTACCTACCATTCAGTGACCGAAGAGGTCCGGCAGCGCTCAGGGAACGAAGCGGCTGATGCCATTGAGGCCGGCGAAGATCTCGAAACCGTGCTCGAGAAGTACGAGATCCCCGAAGAAGAACCACGCTGAGCGGTCACGAACCGCCGGCGACAACCGACCATAGCGACAATTTCAGGGTTTGACGCTGCAGCAACAGCTGCGGCCGGGCCACGATTACCGAAATGCAACCGCGGCCCGGCCCGGAGCCGTCGGGTTACTGAACCATGCAGAACGCGTTCAGCTTGTTCCCATCGAGGTCGCGGAAATAGCCGGCATAGAAGCCCTTGTCGTTTTCGGCCGGGCGAAAGCCCGGATCACCTTCATTGCTGCCGCCAAGCTCCAGCGCCTTCTCGTGCAGGGCGTTGACCTTCTCGGGCGAGTCCACGAACAGAGCCACCATGGTGCCATTGCCAACCGTTGCCTTCTCCTTGTTGAACGGCACGGATACCGCCACTGAAGGCTGGTTGGGCTCGGTTGCCCAGGCAATGAAATAGCCTTCTTCTTCCATGAATCGGCCGGCTCCCAGCAGGCCCAAGAGCTGGTCGTAGAAAGCTGCCGCTTTAGGCAGGTCGTTTGTTCCCAGGGTTACGTAGCCGATCATTTGTTGATTCTCCTCTTGGCGTTCGGTAGCAAGTGCCGCTCGGTGTCGAGCTTGAGGTTTGCAATATAACGACACCCTGCTGACAGCATGGTGTCAGCAGACTTGCAGTAGCCTATAGTCGCCGTTTGGCCCAAACAGAACCCTCCCGAGCCGTCGATGAGAAGAGCGGACAGACTGATCAAGATTGTTCATTACCTGCGGCGCATGCGGCGAGCGGTTACGGCGCGCCAGATCGCCGACCATTTCGACGTCTGCCAGCGCACCGTCTACCGGGATATCCAGGACCTGATGAATTCGGGCGTGCCCATTTACGGGGAGGCTGGCGTCGGTTACGTCATCGACAAGAAGTATCACTTGCCGCCGGTGATGTTCGACTTCGACGAGCTGGAGGCCATTGCCTTGGGTATCAACATGGTGAGGACCTGGACCGACGAGAATTTCGCGGGCATCGCTGATCGGGCGCTCGAGAAGATACAGGCCGTGCTTTCTGAAACGCTGCTTCTTGAAATGCAGCAGCTGACAACGCACTCGGAGGAGAGCGCCGGCAAGCCGGCCAGCGAGGTGAGCTTTTCGGAAATCCGTGAGTGCATTCGATCCCGGAAGAAGATTGAGTTCGACTACACGGATCTCAGTGACAAGGCGAGCCATCGGACCATCAGGCCGCTGTCCCTGGTCTTTTTCGGACCGGTTTGGCTGGTGATTGGTTGGTGCGAGAAGAGAAAAGACTTCCGAAACTTCCGAATGGATCGCATGGCTGAAATGGTGATACCCGGGGCGACTTTCGAAGACGAAAAAGGCAAGACGCTCAGGGCTTACCTGGCGCAGTGCACGTCATGAGCTACAACCCATCAGGCCTCACGGCTGAAAACGCGTCAGCGAGTAAGAGATGCAGATTCGCCCTGGTTACAGGACGGAAATATTGCGTCGTTAAATGCCTGCGTAATAGTGCATTTATCAACCGCTCAATAACCGGCTTGATGTGTCGGGCCGGTTTACAAATTTGTTTTTAGAGCGAGTGAAAAAATTCACTAAATATTTGTTTTTAGTAGAATTTTCAGTTTTGGCACAGTGTTTGCATTAACAACAGCAAACTCACTCTAAGGAACCCGGAACTGTGAAAAAAGGATTTCTAGTACTTATCGCCTCCGCAATGCTGTCACCACTGGCGGCGCATGCCGACGTCATCGTCGACACGGTCGAACAGAGAGAATTCGTTAACTGGTTCGGCTACCACGAGTACAAGCACGACATCTCCAAGCCTGAGTACAACTTCACGCTTGGTTCCGCGATCGGCGGCACCCTCGAGGTTCTGGTCTACGACGATGGTGGGGCCTGGGACTTTGGTGAGGCCGTACTCTTCGTGGTCGAAGGATTTGACTTCGACACCGGCGGGCTCACCTTTGGCTCAGCTTTCCTGGGCGATCTCGAAGTCAACGCACTGGGCGAGCTCAACCATGACGGCATGCTCAACGTGAAGGTGAAATCTCTCTGGGGCGACTTCTGGGTTGGCGATTCCACCCTGACCGTCTACACCGCACCGACGGCAGTCCCCGAGCCCAGCGTCCTGATGCTGCTGGGAGCAGGAATGCTTGGCCTGGGGCTTTCTCGGCGTCGACGACGCTCCTGATCGATCTCTTCGCTAGCAACGCGATACAAAAAGCCCCGCTTCTGCGGGGCTTTTTTTGTTTTCGTCTCCGTCGACTGGAGTGCCGATCACCGGTTTCGACGTTGCGCAGGTATTCTGGGAGCTGAATATCCTGCGTAACCATTTGGCTACTCCACTGAGCATAGAATCTAGCAGCGTTTGGCGAGCGTCACGCCTGCGGCTGAACCCGCCCCCACGGTGTAACTCCACGCCCTGCCTATCGCTGAGTGAGGGTGCTCGAGTCGCGCTGCCGCATCGTGCTGATGTTCGACCTCGTCATCGCAGAACGCCTGAAGTACGTTGCTAAGCGACTCCATTTCCGGATTGCCACGAAGCTCGACGATCTGGGCCTGGTAGTGGCCCTCGACGAAGCTCTCAACGGCAGCGATGG
Organism: uncultured Woeseiaceae bacterium; assembly: GCA_964522355.1. Taxonomy (GTDB): domain Bacteria; phylum Pseudomonadota; class Gammaproteobacteria; order Steroidobacterales; family Woeseiaceae; genus JBFGFX01. The sequence continues at coordinate 12,756 of CAZFVT010000002.1, forward strand.
TGGCGAACACCGCTCTCGCTCCAAAAAGGGCAGGGATAGCGCCCAGCAGCCAGCCGGACAGGTTCCACAGGCGAATCAATCGACTCTTGTGTTCGTTTGGCAGCCAGTTTTCGAAGAAGCGACGATGGCGGAGTTCGGCGCGCAAATGCTGGCGCGCGAAACGCCGTACTTCCGGATCGCGGCTCACGGCGAGGATGCCGACATAGATTTGCACGGCACCGCATTCGCCGGCGTGGTCGGAACGAAGTTCAGCAACCATTTCAGGGTTCAGCGCAAACTCACTAAACGGGGGAATATCGAACATTGATGTCTATATATTGTCTGTATTTATGATGGACAATATATTAACAGATAGTTCTCACCGGTTTGGACTTCCGCGTATGACCACTGAAATACTGAAAGACCCGACGATTAACCCCGACGAGGTCGCCCACTACACTGCGCTGGCGGACACCTGGTGGGATCCCTCCGGGCCGTTCTGGCCGCTGCACAAGCTTAACGAGCTGCGGGCTTCCTACATACGCGAGCAGCTTTGCGCGCATTTTGGACGGGACGCTGCGGCGGAGCGCCCCCTTGATGGCCTGAGCGTCCTCGACGTCGGATGCGGTGGCGGCATTCTCTCCGAAAGCCTGGCGAAAATGGGGGCTCGGGTACGTGGTATCGACGTAGTTGAGAAGAACATACGGATCGCCCGGTTGCACGCGCGGTCAGAGGGCCTCGACATCGACTATCGACAGCAACCGATCGCGAGCGAGGTCGAAGCAGGCAATCGTTATGACGTCGTTCTCAATATGGAAGTGGTTGAACATGTCGCCGACGTATCGGCCTTCATGCGAGATTGCGGCCATGCCGTGGGCGAGGCCGGCGTAATGTTCGTCGCAACCATTAATCGCACGGCGAAGTCCTGGTTGTTTGCCATCGTCGGCGCCGAGTACGTGCTCCGGCTGTTGCCACGCGGTACTCATCGCTGGCGGGACTTCCAGCCGCCCGAGGACATTGAGGCCGAGCTGGAATCATCCGGTCTCGTCGTCAGAGCTCGAACCGGCGTTGCGATGAATCCCCTGGCCAAATCCTTGAGCTATGTTCGCAGCCTGGCGGTTAACTACATGCTCATGGCGACGCGTCAGTGATCCGCCGACGCAACGTTATCTGCCGCACGGCGTCTTCGATTGCCGCGTAGATGCCGGACGCTGACCCAGCAGCCCACCGCGCACACGGCCGTCACGCCAGAGAGCAGGACCAGCATGATGAGGTCCCAAAGCGGTCGCATCCTCAGGAGGGGCGTAACGTCGAGGCTGTGAAGGCCTGCGTGCCACCATCGATACTGCATGGCCGCGGCATCGAATTTTCGTAAGAGCTCGCCGGTATCGGCGTCGAAGTAGTAGCGTGTTGCCGGGGCGTCGCCAAGAATGGCGCGATAGGCCGGCAGTCGTACCTCGCGCTTGTGGTTGAAGTAGTAAGCGTCCCCCTCGGCGATCTGCTCCACGGAAGACGTCGAAACGTCCGGCCGCATCGTCGCGATCATGGTCTTAATCTCAGCCAGGGTCACCGGGCGTGGCGAGAGATCGTCAGCGGACAGTCGCCGACGTCTTCCATCGCGATCAAGGACCACAACTGAAACTCCATCAACCCGGGCGCTGATCGTCATACTGACGTCGCCCGAATCCAGAGCCCGGTCGACGATCGCCAGGACGCTGTTGATGTCTTCTGCGTTCAGAGGTTCGCCTTCCAGCCGTGCGCGTTCTTCAGCGCTGCCCTCGAAGTCCATCAGGCCCCAGGGGTTCATGGACATGAGCCCGCTGAAGACCCAGGTCAGGGTTACCAGGCCAAAGAACAGGCCGGTCAGGTGATGCCAGCGCATCGCACCAAGGTATCGGGTCCATCGCCCCCCTGCGGCCAGGGTTCGTTTGATACCGAGGTATATCCCGGCGGCGATCAGAAGGGTACCCAGCAGGGAGGTCCAGACGACCACCTGATGCCATAGCGTCTGCTCGGCTCTCAGCGCCCTGAAGTAAAGCCAGTGCGGGACGGCGCCCAGCCAGTTCCAGAACCGTTCGCGCCGGTGCGTGTCGAGCAGCACCTCGCCACTGGGGCCGGACACGTAGAGCACATCTCCCGCCGCCGAATCGGTCGTTACCTTGTACAGCGGCTGGTGTGCCCGAAACTGTCCTGACACCGTCCATTGATCGATATCAATGACCTCAACAGTCTCAGCGGCAGCGCGCGTGCCGCGATTGTTCAGGTGGGTCAGCGCGACGTCGCGGGCGCTGTTCGCAGATAGATCTCCTAGCCAACGTCCGTCGCGAAGGCGCAGTGTTTCGCCGGCGCTGAACGAGGCGCCGAAGCGCGCCACAGGCTCGCCGGCCAGCATGCTGACGACAAGCCGGGACGAGCCCGCGAGTTCCTCGCCAACACCCTCTGCGCAGCAGTCCTCAAGATCCAGGGTCTCGAGTCCCGCGTTGCGCTCGGACTCCGTCAGGACCGGAAACGCCACGTAAAGCATCACGATGCCGGATACGGTCCATAGCAGCATCAGCAGGGCGAGGACGATGCCGAGCCAGCGATGGGCGAAGATCAAACCGCGTTCGATAGGTCCGTAGCTCACTGCAGGTAATCTCGGCGTCTTCTCTCTGCTGGCGGCTTTGAGGGTCGTGCCATGCTATCACCGGTCGAAAGTAGAGCGGCGGGAATCACCTGGCTCTCCGGGTCAGCCGTACCGCACATGGCTGTGGAAGCAAACTGCTAGAATCCGCGCTCTTCAAAGTGAACAGAAGGAATTGATCTCGATGTGGAATGTGTACCTCTCTGGCGAAATTCACACCGATTGGCGACAGCAGATTATCGATGGATGCAAGGCGCTCAATCTGCCGGTCGAGTTCACGTCGGCGGTGACGAACCATGAGGCCAGCGACGCGGCGGGTGATTTGCTGGGCGAGGAAAGCAGCAGTTTCTGGCGCGATCACAAGTCTTCGAAAGTGAACGCGATCCGCACGAGGACGCTGATCGAGAAATGCGACGTTGCCGTCGTGCGCTTCGGCGACAAGTACAAACAGTGGAACGCCGCTTTTGACGCCGGCCAGTGCGCCGCCCTGGGCAAGCCCTACATCACCCTGCACGCCGAGGACATCATTCACGCGCTCAAGGAAGTGGACGCGGCTGCCCTGGCCTGGGCGACAACGCCGCAACAGGTCGTAGGCATTCTCAAATACGTCATTAGCGTGGAGTAGGGGGGCGCGGACGTCACGTGGCTGCGTCAGTAAGTTACCGACGCAGCCACGGATGGTTTAGCCCAGAAGCTTGCGGAAGATGACTTTGTCGTCGCCGTCCGCCCAGTAATCGCGAATCGTCGCCTCAAGGTCGTAACCGAGCTTTGCGTAAAAGGCACGGGTAGCCATGAAGGCTTCGAGGCCCGATGTCTCAACGATCAGGATGCGCCCTCCGACCAGGTTCTCTTCGACCGCGCGCACAAGTTGCGTACCAAAGCCGCGTCCCTGGTGGGCTGTGCGAAGCCCGATAGCAAGAAGGTTCCAGACGCCATCGGTCAGCGGCTCAGGGCGGCAATACGCAAAACCAATCGCGCCGTCGCCTGGGTCGAGGACCAACCACTTCTCGTCGCATTCAGGGTCGGAAAAGCAGGGTTCGATCATGCCTTCGAGCATATCGATCGGGAACAGCTCGGTGTCGGCAAGAATCTGTCTGATGTCAGGCAGGTCCGCTCGGGTGGGTTTTCGTATATTCATGGCTAATGTCCTGTCTCATTGGAGGGGGTTAGGCACAGCGGTGCCCGGCGCTCGCAGCTACGGCGAGCGTTCCGTAAAGCACTGAGAAGGTGGGTCCTGGTGGAGACCCTATAGCCGATTCATGAATACCCCGGGTTGTTCGAGACACAATAGTAGCGCGGCTTGAAAGGACACGTCGAGCCAACATCGCCGCAACCCGATTCCTCAGTCGCTGAAGACAATCTGAGCGGTAAATTCACTCATCTCTGCGGTTGATTCAAACTGCCAGCCAAACCGATCGGACAGCCTGTTGATCAGTCGGGTACCCAAACCAAACCCGAGGTCGTTCGATCGCGTCGCGGGCTGGGGGTCATGGGGATTGGTGATGCGAACCGCAGGGCCGGTTTGGCGGATCGATACCGTCCCGGCCTCCGAGTGCTGAAACGCGTTTCGCACCAGGTTCGACAGCGCAATACGTGCTGCGCTCCTTGAGGCCACGACTTCGTGGGGGTCTGTTTCCACCCGGACGTCGAGCGGCTTTCCTTCCCGCAGGTAGTCCAGTTCCGCCACCACTTCCTCCGTTAACTCACTGAGCGACACGCCCTCGGTTTCTATCTCTCGCTCGTCGTCTCGAGAAAGCCACAGCAAGGTCTGAACGAGTTCCGTCATCGTCAAGGTCGCGCGTTCGATGCGTTGCAGTACGGCGTTCGGCGCGGCGCCGGCATCGGCCTGACTGAGCTTTAGCAGGTCGACATTGCTCCGCATGGCCGTCAACGGCGAACGAAGTTCGTGGCTGGCGAACTGCAGAAACTCTCTCTCATTACTGAGCGCTTTGCTAACCGAATACAGGCTGCGGCGGACAATTTCAGCGAGACTGCTGAATTCCCTGAAACGAAAACTCGGCGCGGGCATCTCGAGGTTATCGATAGTCAGCGCCCCGGCCCAGGCCTGCAGGTCTTCGAGCGGCTTGACCAGTACGCGGAGTGTCCAGATCAGAAGGAGCGAGAACGCTGCCGCGGAAAAGACCGCGATCAGGATGGCGGAGTCGTAGGGACCAATGGCCGGCTCCGCCATGTCCATGCCCAGCTCCGTTAGCGACTTGGCGATATAAATTGGCGCGCCGCCGTCTTCTTGCACCATTAGCACGTAGTTCACTTCGTAGGGTCCCGCGTTCGGCCGATCGAACTCGGCGAACTCCCGAAGCTGGTACCGCTCGGTCGGCGGCTCCGGATTGCGTACGCGAAACCGTTCGGGGATGTCCTGCCAGTTGCGCGTGATAGTGAAGCCGAGGGTCTCGATCGTAGTCCGGTTGCCGAGATCTGAATCGCGAGCGGTCTCGATCAGGAGCTCGGCCATATTGTCGTCGGCACCCTGGACGTAGAACTCGAAGGACAGCACAAAAAAGGCGTAGGCCATTGCGGCGGCGAAAGCGGTCATGAAAGTGAAAAAGACGAGCTTCAGGCTGAGCCGAATGTTCATTAAGACTCCTTCAGGGCGTAGCCGAAACCGGCGACGGTGTGAACGAGCGCCGGTTTGCCCGGCCGGTTCAACATCTTTCGCAGGCCGTGCATGTGTACGTTGAGACTATTGCTGTCGGGCTGGTCGTCACCCCAGGCCGCGTCAACGAGCTGCTCTCGACCGACCGCTTCCGGGCTGGCGCGCATCAGCGCTTCCAACAGGGCGAGGCCCTTGGGTGATAGCGGGAGGGGCTCGCCGGCGAGGGTCGCCAGGCGTGCTTTGGGCTGCAGCTCGAGTTCAGCGACGCGAAGCAGCGAGGCGCGTGACGAGCGTCGCCCGGCAAGGGCGCGTACCCGGGCAGTCAGCTCGACCATCGCAAAAGGTTTGACCAGGTAGTCGTCGGTGCCGGCGTCGAATCCCTTCAGCTTGTCGTCCAGCGTGTCGCGCGCGGTTAGCATCAGAATCGGCACATCAAGGCCGTCGTCCCGCAGGGTATTGCAGACCTCATAGCCGCTCATACGCGGCAGGTTGATGTCGAGAATCAGGACATCGTAGGTGTTGCTGCGCAAGAGTTCGAGCCCGGCGGCGCCGTTCGCAGCGTAGTCGCAGCGGATGTCCTCCAGCGCAAGATAGTCGACCACCGCAGCGGCGATATCCGGATCGTCTTCCACAAGAATCGCGCTTGTCATAGTCCGCTCCTGCCGGGTCGCCGTCCTCCCTAGTAACGGAAGGTATAGCGAATCTTTGCGACCGCAACCGACTGCGTGCTGTGAAAACGATCGTCGAGTGGGTCACGCACCATATTGTGATTGACCACGAACCAGATGTCCTGCCCGGCGGCCATGTTGTATCGAAGGCGGCTGTTGATGCCGATGTCCTCGGACAGGTTGTCGTACTGGACGAGCGTGCTCAGCGAGAGCTTCTCATTGAAAGAGATCTCGTTCTCCAGTGTGAACTGCCGGGTAATGGCCGACTGGCCCGGGAAATCGTACTTCGAGTACTCGAACTCCACGCCGAACGAGATCTGCTCGTTTGGCCGCCAGGTGAGCTCCGACCCCAGTTGCAGAAGTTCACCGTTGTACAGGTCACCGGCGTCGGCGCTGGCCTCGAAGGCCCACTTGCGATAGCGCGCGGAGCTGAACATCGCGCCATAGCGGTCAAAGCCGTACTCGCCGGCCGGGATAAAGATTCCGAGGCGGGCCAGCGGCTGCTCGCCGGCTAAAAGGCCCTCCTTTGCGAAGGTGTAGGTCGCGCGCATGAAATCGCCGGACCGGGAGTCCGCGTTCAAAAGCTCAAGCTCGACTTCCTGGGACTGGATTTGCCCGCTATCGAGAAACTCCCAGCGCTCGACGCTGACGCCATGGGCGACCTGGCGGATAAAGGGGTTGCCATCCCGGATTCGACGATGGCTGAACTCACCGCCGTAAAGCCTGACGCCGGTGCGATTGGCAAAACCCAGTGCCGGGTCAAAGTTGGCGCCAACTTCCTGCACCTGGAATCCGCCCTCGAAACCGAGCTGGGCGGGAAAGCCAATGTTGGCACTCCAGGCGATGTCATCGCCGTCGATGCCTTCGTTGTCCGTCTTCTGAATCCAGAAGTTGCCCTGCATCGAACGATTCTCGCCGAGCCGCGTGTTGCGATAGAGGAAGTCAGCACCGATGAGGGAGCTGTCCAGGTTCGAGGCCGGGTCGCCCGCCGTTGCGATTGCACCCAGCGAAGATTCTTCCAGCACACCCATCGAGGCTCGCGCCACGACCAGGTCGGAGGCGTCGACGCCGTCATAGCCATCCTGGCGGATGTAAAGCGAGCCGAAGTCGAGGTTGCCGATTCGGCCGCTGACCTTCGCACCGGCGTTGATGTCGACGGGCTGCCGGTCGTTGGTCAGGCCGATACGCCGGGAGAAGAACGCCAGGCCGTTTGTGCCTGACCGCATACCGGTTGGCTGCTGCCAGAAGTTACCCCCGTTCGGTACGCCGCCGAACTGGAAGATATCGAAGTCCGTCAGGAAGAAACTGCGTTTCTCCGGGTAGAACAGGCTGAAGCGCTGGGTGTCGAGCTGGCGCCCGTCCACTTCCGTCGCCGCAAAATCCGTGTTGAACGTCAGCAGCGCCGTGATCGACGGCGTAAGCTTGTAGTTGATGTCGAGCGAGGGGTTGAAGTCGCTGTCCGAGTGGCTGTTGGCATGATCTTCCAGCAGCGCCGAACTCATGGACGGAATGACGTCCAGTCCGAGGCCCTGGCTCAAGCCCGAAAATCCGAGCATCTCGCCGGACACCGTCGGGTTCATCTGGCCGGCGCGCGACTGCCAGCCGATGTCTTCGTCCCGCCGTGCAATGCGGCGTTCGAAGTTGACGCCCCAGGTCTCATTGTCAGGATCGAAAGTGATGGTGTTAAACGGAATGGCCATCTCCATGACCCAGCCGTCGTCGACAATCGAAGCGGCCCCTTCCCAGATGCCGTCCCAGTCATCCGATGCGCGAATCGGAGACGCGTAGATGGCTTCAGCACGCACGCCGTTCGGGTTAAGGCTGAATCGGTAGCCGCTGCGCTTGTTGTTGAATGCATCGACCAGCACGCTCAGGGTGTCGTCCGAACCAATGTCGCCGCCCTGGGCGAGCGTCTGCGCCACGATCCCGGAAGGATCGGAGTCATAGGCGTAAGCGGCGATGTAGAGCGCCTTGTCGTCGTAGGCAACGTACCAAACGGTATTCTCAGAAGGGTCATCGAACTCCACCGGCCTCACCTGATGAAGATCTCTGACGACCGCGGCGTCCCGCCACTCCTGCGGTTCCAGGATGCCGTCGACGAGCGGTGCACGGTCGACGCGCTGGGCGGTGAATTGCCGGCTCGAGTCAATCGACTCCTGGGCCATAGCGCTCTGAGCCACTGGCAGGTTGAGCGATATGAGGCAAGCCAGCAGCGGCAGTGTCGGTGTGTGTCCTGAGCGCATCACGGGGCTCGTATTGTTCCGAAGATGCCGAAAACATACCGGTCGCAGGATTAAGCCCGGATTAAGTTCCCGACAGGACGTTCAAGGCAACCGCGATCTGGCAATGCTCGCGGAGAAACCAATCCTCTATAATTTCGGCTCACTCAAGGTGCCGTGCTGGCCGGTCGACGGAACGCGCCAGTGGCCCTTAAGCAATCGCGGAGCATCCGTGCATGTCCATTGAGAAAGCGGCGGCGAGTGTGTTCCAGATGTCCGATGCCGTCTGGGAACGCCACGCCAATCCCTGGAGCGTCTGGACGCGTTACCTTTGCCTGCCGCTGCTGGCGCTGGCCATCTGGTCCAGGGTCTGGATCGGCGTCTGGAGTCTGTTGCCGCTGGCGCTCACGCTGGTCTGGATCTGGATCAATCCGCGGGTGTTTGGCAAGCCAGCAAGCACCGATCACTGGGCGTCGCGTGCGGTGCTGGGTGAGCGGCTGATGCTTGCCGAAGGTAAGGCCAATATCCCGCGCCACCACCAACGGGCTATCGCCATTCTCAACACCATCACATTCGCGGGCTTCGTTGCGGCCATTTACGGTCTGTATGCGTTCAACGTCGAGTTCGCCGTCTTCGGAACCCTGCTGACGATGATTGGCAAGACCTGGTTTCTCGATCGCATGGTCTGGCTCTACCAGGACCTGCGGTCGAAAAGAGAAGCCTACGAAAGGTGGCTCTATTGACCTCCACGCTTGGTGATGGCGAGAAAAAACGCGTGGTGATTGTCGGCGCGGGCTTCGCCGGGCTGTTCGCTGCGCGCGGACTTAAAGACGCCGATGCCGATGTGATCGTCATCGATCGCCACAACTACCATCTGTTCCAGCCTCTGCTCTACCAGGTTGCAACCGCCGGACTCGCGCCTTCGGACATCGCCTGGCCGGTGCGCAGCATCCTGAGCGGTCAGAAAAACGCCACGGTGCTGCTTAACGAGGTCACGGGCGTTGACACGTCCAGCGGCGAGGTTGTCGCCGGCAGCGAGCGCATCGCCTATGACTTCCTGGTGCTCGCGACCGGCGCACGCCACGCCTACTTCGGAAACGAGGACTGGGAGCCAAACGCACCCGGCCTCAAGAGCATCAACGATGCAACCGCCATCCGCCGTCGGGTCTTGATGGCCTTCGAACGCGCCGAGATGACGACGGACGACGCTGAACGCGAACGGCTATTGAACTTTGTCGTTGTTGGGGCGGGGCCGACCGGCGTGGAACTTGCCGGAACCCTGTCCGAGCTGGCGAGGCGCACGCTGGCGGCGGATTTTCGCCGCATCGACTCGCGCAGCGCCCGGGTGATCCTCGTTGAAGCCGGCGATCGGGTGTTACCCGCCTTCCACCCGAGCCTTTCTGAATACGCCAGCAAGGCGCTCGGCCGACTCGGCGTTGAGGTATCGCTCGGGCAGCCGGTAACAGAGCTTGATGCTCGAGGCGTGGTCGTCAACGATGAATTGCTGCCGTCCGCGACCGTGTTGTGGGCGGCGGGCGTGGCGGCGTCGCCAGCCGGGCGCTGGCTCGGCGCCGAAACGGATCGGGCCGGTCGCGTGATCGTCGCCGACGATTTGTCCGTGGCGGGACACGACAACGTATTCGTTGCCGGCGATACGGCCTTTGTACTGGATGCGAATGGCGATCCCGTACCGGGCATTGCGCCAGCTGCGAAACAGCAGGGACGATACATCGCCCGGCAGATTCGGGACCGGCTGAACGGGCGGTCCGATTCGGACCCGTTCCGCTACAGACACGCCGGGAACCTCGCGACGATCGGCCGGAAATCGGCGGTCATGGAGCTGCCTTTCCTGAGACTCTCCGGCTATTTTGCCTGGTGGGGCTGGGGTATCGCGCACATCTACTTTCTGATCGGTGTGCGCAGCCCGTTAACGGTCGCCATCAACTGGCTGTGGCAATACCTGACCTACAGTCGCGGCGCGCGTCTGATCACCGGCGATCGCGATGAGCCTTGATGCGCGGGCGACCGCGCGCGGCACCGGGCTGAGCCTGACTCCCTGTCGGCTTCACTGAGGTTCTTCGTCCAGACCAAATGCCCAGGCGAACGGTGCCGGGTCGTAGTACTCGCGAAACAGCCTGATCTTCCCGTCGATAACGTGAAACAGAGCGCCATAGGTTTGTCGGTATTCGCGTTTGGTCGGGATGACGTCGACCCTGCCTTTAAACTCCGCGAATGCCATATCGGGATCACGCATCGGATAGATCACCAGCTCCGATGTGAAGTTCGCTTCGCCGGCGTTGTCGGGCCATCCGGAATAGAGGTCCAGAATCGCCGGTTTGCCTGAGACTCGTTTTGGATGACCCGGAGGTGAGTAAGGCATGTCCTGAACAGCATCGTCTGCCCAGAGCGTCGCAAAGGTCTCCATGTCTTTGGATTCCAGCGACTCCAGCAGCGTACGGATGGTGGCCGAGGTCTGTTGTCGAGCAAGATAGCCAACAGGATGGGCCGCTGCGTGCGTTAGCGCAGGGGCGAACACATCGCGAGTGCCCTGTTCGTCTTGAAGGTTGAACGTCATTGCAACGATCTGCCAGCGCGAAGCGGTCTTTACAAGCTCGTATCGATAGTTGCCGCTGACTCGCCATTCAAGGTCGTCAACGAAGTGATCCGCCACAACGTCGGCGGTTGCCGCTGCGCTACTGTCGTTAATCGTTACGTCAATGTTCGACAGGCTATGTCGCGTGCGGTCGAAACCCGGCAGCACGCTTGCCCATTCGGTCATCAGGGCCTGCGCACTCTTGAGTCCAGCGGCCTCGCCGGACAGTGAGCTGTAGTCGATCTGGACTTCGTCGGAGTACAGCGTCTCGAGCGCTTCGAAGTTGCCGGTATCCGCGAGTGTCGCGACGCTCTCGACGATGCTGCGGATTGCGGCCTCGTCCTGGGTTGCGGCAACGGCCGGCGGCATGGCTGATTGGGTCACGATGAATGCTCCTCTGATGGATGCCGGCTCTGGCGGCCTAGTTGAGCGTACGCGCGAAGTGCGCGGCAGCGGCGTTCGCAGCCGTTTCCACGGCGTCCGGGTCGTCGTAGAAGTCGAACTGCGTCACGTCGTCCAGCCAGAGCGTTTCGGCGTTGCCGCCCATCCGCTCTGCGTAGGCTTTCGCGCCCTGGGGAATCGCGGCGGCCTCGGAGTGCACGAGCAGCACGGGTTTTTGCATGTCGTTCGCAGTCTTCAGCGCATCGTAAGTCAGCCAGCCTTCCCAGGAGGCAACGTTGAAGCGGTTGTCGGACTCGGGAATCAGGCCGCGATCTTCCTCAGTGTAGTAAGGCGCCTGGTACATCAACGCGTTCTCGTTGCTGAGGCTTGCCGCTTCTATCAATACCGGCGTTTCTGCGGCTGATGCCTGACGTCCGGTCTCGATCAGCGAATCTACGGAATCGGTACCGCCGTAAGTGTCGTCGACGATCTCGCGGTCGTGCAGCCACGGCGCCACAAGGGCCACACTGCGAACTTTGTCACTGTTCGCGGCGGCGTCGCTCATATAGCCAGCCGAGGCGCATATGCCGAAGCCGCCGATGCGGGTCGGGTCCACCTCGGGTCGGGACGCCAGGAAATCCAGGGCGGCCTCAATGTCGGCGGTCTTGCGAGCCGGGTCCTCAAGATAGGGCACGCGGTCCGGCGATTGTCCCCAGCCGCGGAAATCAAAGACCAGCGCGGCGAACCCGCGATTGGCCATTTCTGCCGCGTATGTCGAGGGCATCTGCTCCTTTACCGTGGTCCAGGCGCCCGTGACTACGATCGCCGGAAGGCGGTCACCCTCACGGTAGTCGTCGGGAAGATAAAGAACGCCGGCGAGCGTGGCGCCGGCATGATCTATAGCTACAGTCTTTTTCATGTCTGCCTCCGATGGATGCGCGGTCAGGGTCAGCGCCAGAACGGTCAATACGGTGCCGATGGTCATGTCGATAGTCATGTCGATGGTCCCCTGCATTCGTGAATGAGAGTGCGGATGAATCCGATCACTCGTGTCTTGAATGACCGATAAGTTACCGGGGAGGCTTGCCGGCTGATTGAACAGGGCTGCCGGACTTTTGAAGATTTCTGCTTTCTTGGTACTGCTCAGCCAGCCCGGAGGCTTCGGCGATACTGCGTAGGCGTGAGGCCGGACAGCTGTTTGAAGACGCGAGAGAAGTGCGCCTGGTCGGAGAAACCGGTGCCGAGTGCGATGTCGATGAGCGGCGCATCAGGATTGGCGAGGCGTTTCTTGGCCTGCTCTATGCGAAAGGTCGTCACAAACTGCATTGGGCTAAGGCCTATCGTCGTTCTGAACAGGCGTGCGAAATGCGACGGGCTTAGCCCCGCTTCGCGGGCGAGGTCCTCAACCACGATCGACTGGTTGAAGTGGTCTTCAACAAAGCGCAGCACTCGCCGATAGTGTTCGGCCGTGAAGCTCCTGGAAAACGCATAGTCTTCGGCTCGTAACCCGTAGCGCTGAATCAGCTTGACCAGGAATACACGCGCCAGGCTCTCGAAGATCAGGTCCGAGCCCTGCTCGCGATTGACCAAAGCCTCTTTGAGCATGACCCCGGCGCGACAGATGTCTTCGTCTTGAAACTGCGGCAAGTCGCGAAGCTGAGCAGCGCCCAGCACGAGGCCCACTTCATAGTGGGCAAACCGCTCGAGTTTCTTCGGTTCCAGAGTAATTACGATGACGCGGGATTTCGCATGCCATCGCCAGCCACTCTCGATTCCTGCCGGCGTGACGACGATCTCGTTCTCACGGAACTCGAAGTCGCGGTGCACGCCGTCGCGCCAGTTTTCCACCCGGTGCGGTTCCGCCTTCAGATTTAGCAGAACATGGTGCTGATCAAACGTGCGCGTGGGCATGGAGGCCGGCTCTGCCTCGAAATATTCGAGCGTCAGAAGCTCCTCGGCGCGGCCACCCGCGGCCGAGTCGCTGTCTAGCAGCGGCGGTGAGGGGTAGACTTCCTGATAGCGCGACTCGCCCATCTGCGGAAATATCCTTGGCCCGACCGAAAAACGCAAACGAAGGCCGGGGCGTGACGCCACCAGGAACAAGCTGATTATGACCATCGAACTTCCGGTTCAGGAACCTTGCACGTTCTGCGAAGGCATAGCGGGCCGCGAAGAGCGCTGGGGCGTTATCGCTGAAGACGAACTCAGCCTGACCGTCATCAACCCCTGGCAGTTCGAAGTAGGACAGTGCTGCGTCATCACGCGACGTCACGTCGCAACCTTGCTCGAACTGCATGCCGAGGAACTGACCGCCGTAATGCGCGCGGCACAGCGCGTTGCCCGAGCGTTGCTGTCGGCGTTTCAGCCGCTGGGTATCCTGACTTTCCAGAACAACGGCGTTTACAGCGGTCAGGAGGTGCCCCATTACCATCTCCACGTCGTTCCGCGCACGCCGGGCAGCGAATGGGGTATCGGTCCGCCGCAAATTGCGACCTTTGAAGCGGCCGGCCGGGAACGCGGAACGCCACATGACGACAGCGGCGACGAGGCGCGCAGGCAGCGCGTGCAGGTTCCCTTGGAGACGCTCTTGGAAACCGTCGAGCAACTGCGCCGCTGTTTGCCGCCGCCATCATGAGCATCCCGAAGTCGATTACGGTGCGCTGCAGCGGCCACCGCATTGGAGAAAGTCAGCTATGAAAGAGATCACCCGCATTAACCACGTCGGCATCCGGATTCGGGATCTGGACACGACAAGAGCATTTTACGAGTCGCTCGGGTTTGAATTTCTCGCAGGTCCCGTCGGACCCGAACCGGTCGCGATCATGGAGCATCCCTCCGGCGTCAACATCAACTTCATTCTCAACGCCAGTGAGAACGCCGCCGAGGAGAATCTCCTGATGGATGTGCCACAGAAACACACCGGCTATACGCATATGGCACTGGAGATCACCGATGCGCCGGCGGTCATGCGCCAGCTCGGCGAGCTGGGGATTGAGATTACAGAAGTCGTGTCATTCGGTGATGCGATGTTCTTTTTCATTCGCGATCCCGACGGCAACGTCATTGAGCTTCACCAACCGGCCGCCAACGCTTAGCAAGGAGTCGACGAGGGTTCATGCGGCGCAGGTGATCGTCGCGATTGACGGGTCATTTGACGAACGCTTTACCGATAATCGCGAGTATTCAGGAACAGAGTTTCGGCTAGTACGAATCGGCCCAGCGGGCCCGCAACAAAGTTCGAATTGTCAGCCCTTTTTCAGTTATCTTCGCCTAAGTTCAAACCCGCATACCGCTAACGATTACCCACCAAAGGAAACGCCATGAAAGACGAGACACTGGCCATACACGCCGGCTTCAAATCCGACCCGGAAACCCACGCGGTTGCGACGCCGATTTACCAGACGGTGGCCTACGAATTCGACGATGCGGCCCACGGCGCGGCGCTCTTTAACCTGGAAGTCGAAGGCAACATCTATTCGCGCATCATGAACCCCACCGTTGGCGTGCTCGAACAGCGCAGCGCCGAGCTTGAGGGTGGCATCGCGGGCCTCTGCGTCAGCGCGGGCAGCGCGGCCATCAACTACGCCGTGCTGAACATCGCCGAGAGCGGCAACAACATCGTAACCGTACCGCTGCTCTACGGCGGCACCTACACGCTGTTCAAGCACATGCTGCCGAAGCTGGGCGTCGACGTGCGCTTTGCTGAAGACGACTCGGTGGCGGCGATGGAGAAGCTGATTGACGACAAGACTACGGCCGTATTCTGCGAATCGATCGGCAATCCCGCGGGTAACATCCCTGACATTGAGGCGCTGGCGTCGATGGCGCATTCCAAAGGCGTGCCGCTTATCGTGGACAACACCGTTGCTACCCCGGCGCTGATCAAACCCATCAAATGGGGCGCGGACATCGTCGTCAACTCGATGACCAAATACATGGGCGGGCACGGCAATTCCCTGGGCGGTGTCATCGTCGACAGTGGGCAGTTCCCCTGGGCGGATCACGCCGAGAAATTCCATATGCTCACGCAGCCCGAGGAGTCCTATCACGGCGTTGTCTACACCGAGGCCCTGGGCCCGGCGGCTTACATCGGCCGCGCGCGCACCGTGCCGTTGCGCAATGCCGGCTCGGCCTTAAGTCCGATGAACGCGTTTCTCATCCTGCAGGGCCTCGCCACCCTGCCGCTGCGCATGGAGCGCCACTGCGAGAACGCGCTGGCCGTTGCGAACTACCTGAAAGAGCATCCGCAGGTTGCCTGGGTGAACTTCGCCGGGCTGCCGGGTTCGCCGTACTACGACCTGGCGCAGAAATACACCGGCGGCAAGCCGTCCGCACTGCTGACGTTTGGCATCAAGGGCGGTTTCGACGCCGGCGTGAAGTTCTACGATGCGCTGGAGATGTTCCTGCGGCTGGTCAACATTGGCGACGTGAAGTCGCTGGCCGCCCACCCCGCATCCACGACGCACCGCCAGCTTTCCGATGCGGAGCTCGAGTCGGCGGGCGTGACGCCGGACATGATTCGCCTGTGCATCGGCATCGAGCACATCGACGACATCATTGCGGATCTGGATCAGGCGCTGGCCAAGGCGTCCTGAGTAAATGGGTAACCCGGGGCGGCTACTCGGCTGCCCCGGTTTCCATCGGGTTCTCGGGGTCGGCGGTCCACTCCTGGAGCGAGGCGGTGTAGACAGCAACGTTTTTGTGCCCGGCGCGCACCAGGGCAAAAGCTGTGGCCGACGCGGCGATACCGCCGCCGCAGTAGTGAATGGATCGCTTGTCGTCATTGTTCCCGAAGAGTGACTTTAGCTCGACGTCGGACTTGAAGCGTCCGGCTTCGTTCATCAGCGTGCGCGTTGGCACGTTGACCGCCCCCGGAATGTGGCCGGGCCGGCTGTAGAGCGTCATCTCGCCGGCAAAGATCGGTTCCGGCAGCGCATCAACCAGTTCGACGGATGCATCGTCGATGGCGGCGCGGACTTCCTCTTGATCGGCGATCAGCTCGGGTCTCAGACTGACCGTCAGCGAACCCGGCGTCCGTTCGGTCACATCGCTGGCCAGTGGATGGCCCGCCTCGGTCCAGGCTGCCGTCCCGCCATCCAGGAGCGCCGCGTTGTCGAAGCCGATCCAGCGCAGCATCCACCATACGCGGGCGGCCCACATCGACCGGGCCGAGTCATAAAGCACAACGCGTTTGTCGTCACCGACGCCCAGCGCTTCCATAGCCGCGCTGAACTGCTCGGGTGTTGGCACCGCGAAGCGATAGGGGCTCTC
>CAZFVT010000003.1:0-20378 GCA_964522355.1 uncultured Woeseiaceae bacterium
GCTGATGGAGGAGGCCTATCGCATCGGCGAGCGGGTCTGGGGGCGAATTTTGAGAAACGGCCCGCTGCCGGTGCCGCGCCTCTAGAGGTCTGTCACCAGCCGACGGCCTGGCCATCCTTGCGGTGGTCGGAGCCCGCGCGGTAAACGCCGTTCACCGGTCGATCCTCCTCGACGCTGCGCACGGAGAAATCGGGCTCCGGCAGATCGGGATCACGCGTGAACAGGATGGCCTGGTAGCCGCCCACGGCCCCGCCGTCGGCCGGCCGTACCTCATGGCCCTTTGCCTCAAGCGCCGGCCCGACCATGGCCGCCAGCGCAGACTCCATGGCCAGCACGTTGGACTGCTGTCGATGAGTAAACCGCCCGACGTCGGTGGACATCTGCAGGTTCATCCCGTGATCGATCATGTTCACGATGTGCTGAGCGTGGGTTTCCGGCTGCACGGCGCCACCCATGTTGCCGAAGGTCATCAGCGGTTCGCCGTCCTTCATGACGAAGCCGGCAATAATCGAATGAAAGGGACGTTTACGCGGCGCAACGACGTTCGGGTGATCCGGGTCGAGACTGAAGGGCACACCGCGGTTATGCAGCACCATGCCGTATCCCGGCACCGTCGCACCTGAGCCGTATACGCTGTAAACGCTGTGAACGAAGCTCACCATATTGCCCCAGCGATCAGCGGCGGTGAGGTACACCGTGCCGCCCTTGAGGCCGCCTTCGACGGCAGGAACGGACGCTGTGTCCATGTCGATTCGATCGCAGAGACCTGCCGCGTAATCCTTGTCGAGCAAACGATCGACCGGGACATCCACGTGCAGCGGATCGGCGTTGTAAGCATAAAGATCGGAGTAGGCGAGCTTTTTGGCCTCGACCATCATGTGCCAGTAGTTGGCGTTTGACGGCCCAAGCTCGGCGAGATCAACCCCGTGCGCCGGCGCGCAGACCTCGAGGATGTTCAGCATATGCAGAGCCGCAAAGCCCTGTCCGGGCGGCGGCAGCTGATAAATGTCGTAGCCGTGATAGTTCGTGGTGATCGGCTCTATCCATTCGGATTCGAACTCGGCCAGGTCTTCGTGAGTCATCACGCCGCCGCCGGCGGCTACCTTGGCGACGATGGCATCGGCGATGTCACCCTTATAGAAGGCATTGCGGCCTTCCGACTGAATCAGCCGCAGCGCCTTAGCGAGGTCGGGGTTCGACACGATGCTGTAGAGCGGCGGCACCTCGCCGTTGACCAGGAACGTCGCCGCCGAGTCGGCGTCTTCTTCGATCTTGTCGAGCACGGAGACCAGGTCTGCATGCCGGCGTTCGGCCTGACCCCAGCCCTCTTCGGCGAGCCGCGCGGCACGCTCGAAGGTCTCTTCAAAGCCCATCGTGCCGAAGCGCTTCAGCATCGCGTCGTAGCCTGAAATCGCACCCGGTACAGTTGCTGCGTTCACGCCGCGGCCCGGAATTCGATCGACGCCCAGCTCCTCAGTGAAAAACTTAGGAGTCCAGGCCGCCGGCGCCCAGCCAGCCGAATTGAGCGCGTAGAGCTTCTTGTCCTTCGCACTCCAGATCAGCGCAAACAGGTCACCGCCAATCCCAGTGTCATTCTGCGAAGTCACGTCGAGAACAGCAGAGGCTGCGACGATGGCATCGATGGCATTGCCACCGGCGCGCAGAATCTCGAGACCGGCCTGCGAGGCCAGTGGATCGCTCGTCGCCACGATGCCGTGCCTCGCGAGCACTTCCGAACGTCCCTGCGACTGCCAACCCTGCGCTCGGGAGCCGGGCGCCGCAACGATGTTTGCCGACGGGTTGCTACGACCGTCCGCCGGTTGGCCGAAAGGCGTGGAAGACTGTGCCGCAACATTGCCGGCGAGCAACAAACCGAGGGCGGGAAGAAGCTTGAGTCTGGTCATGGCCGGAGGGTTCTCCTCAGAGTGAAACGCCATCGGATTGCAGCGACGTGGATTCGGACTCAAGATGGTCCTGATTTTCCATAACCGTAACAACCAAAGCGTGGCCGGTGGCCGTATGCGTTGGCTCGCTGTTCGAGATTTCGGCCCCACGATTGTGCGTACGGTCAATTCCAGCCGCGGCATTGACTTTAGCCCCCTATTGTTGGCTTATTCCGGTATGAACCCCGCGAAATTGACGACGATGCCGGCCTCGGGCGCGGCTAAACGACGCCGTTCGTCCCGGCATTTCGGCCAGTTGGCCGCCGTTCTCGGTCTGGCACTGCTTGCCGGCTGCAGCCGCCCCCCGCCGCCCGAGATGCCACCCATGGAAATCGCCGTATTCGACCTGGTGGCCGAGGACATCCCCCTTTACCTGGATATGATCGGTCAGACGCTGGGCTCGGTTGATATTCCGATCCGCGCGCGGGTGGATGGCGTGCTCGAGGAGATTCATTTCCTGGAAGGCCGGCGGGTAACCGAGGGCCAGTTGCTGTACGTCATCGATCCGCTGCCCTACCAGACCAAGGTCGTTGAGGCCGAGGGCCGTGTTGCCGAGGCGAGAACCAACCTTGCCAAGTCGGAAAGCGATCTCGAGCGCATTCGCCCGCTTGCCGAAATGGATGCGGTGAGTCAGCAGGACCTCGACAGTGCCGTTGCCCAGTTCGAAGCCGCGCAGGGCTCACTGCAGGCGGCCGAAGCACAGCTCAAACAGGCCAACATCGAGCTGAGCTATACGCGCATCAAGGCCCCCACCAACGGCTCAATCGGGATTACCGAGGCGCGAGTCGGCGAGTATGTGGGTCGCGATCCTAACCCCGTGGTGCTAAATGTTGTGTCGCGCACGGACCCGATCCGGGTTCGCTTCTCCATCAACGAACGTGAGTACCTGCGCTTCAGCCGGGAGATCGCACGCGGCATTCGCGCCGAAGAACCTGACGACGATCCGCAGGCGGGCCACCTGCAGCTGATACTTGCCGACGGTGAACTCTACGAGCATGAAGGCAGGATCGTGAGCTTTGACGCTTCGATAGACCCTGGCACCGGGACGTTGACCCTGGAAGCCGATTTTCCAAACCCTGACCGCATCGTCCTGCCGGGACAGTTTGCCCGGGTGCGCGGCGCGGTCGATATCCGTCGGAACGCAATCGCCGTTCCACAGCGTGCAGTTATCGAGCTGCAGGGCCTTTTCCAGGTCGCGGTAGTCGGCGATGACGGCACGGTCGAGATACGCAGCGTGCAGATGGGACCCCGAATCGACAACCGCTGGATCGTCGACTCCGGTCTGGAGCCGGGTGAGAGGGTAGCGCTCGAGGGCCTGCAGCGCCTGCGTACGGGCGCCAAGGTCGTCGCGAAAGCCGAGCAGGCATCGGTTGTCGGAGCTACGGATGGATCGGCAAGGTGAATAGTCGCGAATCCGATACCACCGAATCGAAGGCTGATGAGCGCAGGTTGACCGACGCTTTGGCGTATTCAAGTCGTCGGGGGACCAGGGTAGTAGACATAGCACTGGCGCCGGCCAGTCGCATCGCAGGGTAGAGGCTTGGCCGAGTTCTTCGTACGTCGGCCGATCGTGGCCATGGTCCTGGCGATCCTGATCGTCATCGTCGGCTTTGTCGCCATGGCCGCCCTGCCCGTCGCACAGTATCCCGAGATTACGCCGCCGCAGGTCTCCGTTACGGCCACCTACCCCGGTGCCAACTCGGCCGCCGTCGAACAGTCCGTCGCCACGCCCATCGAACAGAAGGTCAATGGCGTCGAGGACATGATCTACATGAAGTCGACGAACGCCTCCAGCGGCGCCATGCAGCTGCAGGTGTCCTTCGAGGTCGGCACGGATCTCGACATGGCCAACGTTCTTACCCAGAACCGCGTCGCCGAAGCCCAGGCCTCCCTGCCTGAGGAAGTCACGCGGCTCGGCGTGACGGTGAAAAAGCAGCTGTCGTTCCCCCTGCTTCTAATCTCGCTCATTTCGCCGAATGGCACCTACGATGATCGCTTCCTGACCAACTACGCGACCATCAATGTGCTCGACAGCCTGGCGCGAATCCGCGGCGTTGGGCAGGCCATCATCGTCGGCGGCTCGACCTTCGAATACGCCATGCGCGTCTGGGTAAAGCCCGACCAGCTTGCCAAGCTTGGGCTTACCGTACCCGACGTCACAACCGCGCTCAGGGAGCAGAATGTCCTGATTCCTGCAGGTCAGATCGGCGGCGAGCCGGCCCCGCCGGGGACGGAGTTCACCTATACCGTGCAGACGCCGGGCCGCCTCGCAACCGCAGAAGAGTTCGGCAGCATCG
Source organism: uncultured Woeseiaceae bacterium (assembly GCA_964522355.1). GTDB lineage: Bacteria > Pseudomonadota > Gammaproteobacteria > Steroidobacterales > Woeseiaceae > JBFGFX01. Next base: position 4,241 of record CAZFVT010000003.1, read on the forward strand.
TGGTCCGCTCGGACCCGGACGGCTCGCAGGTGTTCCTGCGCGACGTTGCCCGCATCGAGCTCGGTACGCAGAGCTACGTGGTGTCTGCCCGACAGGACGGCTCGCCGTCAGCGACCGCCATGGTCTACCAGCTGCCGGATGCCAACGGCCTCGAAGTCGCGGCGGCGGTGTTCACCGAGCTCGAGCGACTCAAGGCCAACTTCCCGGAAGACGTTGACTACGTGGTGTCGCTGGACACGACGCGGCCGATCGAAGCCGGCATCCGGGAAATTGTCATTACCCTGTTGCAGGCAGTGGCGCTGGTCATCTTCGTCGTCTACATCTTCCTGCAGAACGCCCGCTCCACGCTCATACCGACCCTGGCAGTACCGGTGTCGCTTATCGGCACATTCGCGGTGTTCCCGCTGCTGGGCTTTTCTATCAATACGCTGTCGCTGCTTGGCCTCGTGCTGGCCATTGGCATCGTCGTCGACGACGCCATCGTCGTTGTCGAAGCCGTGGCGCAGAAAATGGAGGGCGGCATGAAGCCCCGTGAGGCGACCATCGAGGCCATGCGCGAGGTCTCGGCGCCCATCGTCGCAACGTCGCTGTCGCTGGTTGCCGTGTTCATTCCGGTCGCGACCATGGGTGGCATCACCGGGCTGCTCTACCAACAGTTCGCCATCACGATTGCCATTGCGGTCTGTATTTCCTCGGTCAACGCTCTGACCCTGAGTCCGGCACTGTCGGCGACGCTCCTGCGGCCACCCGGGGAAAGCAAGACGGCCTTTAGCCGGTTTTTCGCAGGCTTCAACACGCGCTTTGAGACATTAACCAGCCGCTTCATGGTTTACACCGGCTTTTTCACCAACAAGCTGGTCAGAGCCGGCGCTCTGATCGTCCTGCTGATTGCCGGCCTGCTGTTCTTTTTCCGCGATGTGCCCGGCGGCTTCGTGCCGGAAGAAGACCAGGCCTACATCATGGCCGCCATGCAGCTACCGGACGCTGCCTCGCTGCAGCGCACCGAGGAGGTGATGCTCGAGGTCGAGGAGATTCTTGAGGACTTCGACGCCATCGAGAGCTTCACGACCATTGCCGGTTACAGCCTGCTCACAGGCACGACCCAGTCCAACTCCGGATTCATCTTCCTGCAGCTCAAGGACTGGGACGAGCGCGGCGAGATTCGCGACCACGCGAAGTACCTGGTCCGCCGATTGAACTTCGCCTTTGCGTCGAACATCACCGAGGGCCTGGTGTTTGCCTTCGGCCCGCCGGCCATCCCCGGGCTCGGTACGGGCTCCGGCTTCTCGATGTTCCTGCAGGACATGAGCGGCAGCTCACCGGAATATCTCGCCGAACAGGTGGCGGCGTTCACGGCGGCAGCATCCGAGCGACCCGAGATTGCCGGTGCCCAGTCGCTCTACCGCGCCAGCGTGCCGCAGGTGTTTCTCGACATCGACAAACCCAAGGCGCTGAAGCAGGGTGTCCGTCTTTCCGACATCAATACCTCCATCGGTGCTTTCCTGGGCGGCGCCTACGTCAACGACTTCAACCGCTTTGGCCGGCTTTACAAGGTCTATGTGATGGCGGAACCGGAGTACCGCGACGATGAAGGCGGCATCCGCATGTTCCATGTGAGGAACGGCGAAGGCGATATGGTGCCGTTGTCCACCCTGGTCACTACGGAACGTGCGCAGGGACCGGAATTTACTAACCGCTTCAATCTCTTCCGCTCGGCTGAAGTAACCGGCCAGCCGGAAGCGGGCTACAGTTCGTCGCAGGCACTCGATGCCCTGGAGGAGGTGGCCGCCGCCACCCTGCCTTCCGACGTCGGCTACTCCTGGGCCAATATGTCTTACCAGGAAAAGGCCGCAGAGGGTTCGGGATCCATCGTCTTCGTCATGGCGCTGGTTTTCGTCTTCCTGATCCTCGCTGCGCAGTACGAGAGCTGGTCGCTGCCGCTCAGCGTGCTGCTCGGCACGCCGATCGCGGTATTTGGTGCAATGGCTGGCCTGTGGGTCGCGGGCATATTCAGCGAGTCCTACGTGAATAACGTGTTCGCGCAAATCGGGCTTGTCATGCTGATCGGCATGGCTGCCAAGAACGCCATTCTCATCGTTGAATTCGCCAGCATTGAGATGAAAGCCGGGAAGAACGCGGTGGATGCCGCAATGACCGCGGCGAAATCCCGCTTCCGGCCGATTCTCATGACCGCGTTCTCCTTCATCCTCGGCGTGTTGCCTTTGCTGGTCGCCAGCGGCGCCGGTGCTGAGGCGCGCAAGGTCATGGGTATGACGGTGTTCAGCGGCATGCTTGCCGCAACCGTGATTGGCGTACTGGTCGTGCCCGCCATGTTCGTGTTCGTCGAAAAGTACATTGCCCGATCCGAGTCACACACTGACGGAGAGGCGGCTTGAAACAACGCCGAATCAGCGCTGCATTGTCGTTGGTGCTCATCGGTGGCTGCGCGATGGGTCCGGACTATGAACGGCCGGAACTCGACATACCCGAGACTTACGTCCAGCCGGTCGATACCGGTGAGAGTTTCGCCAACATGCCATGGTGGGAGCTCTTCGAAGACGAAGCCCTGAACGAGCTGATTCGCACGGCGCTTGAGAAGAATCAGGATCTGGGCATTGCCGTCTCACGTATCGAAGAGTTCCGGGCGCTGGTCGGCATCACTCGCTCCAACCAGTTCCCAACGGTCGATGTCGGCGCTACCGGCGCACAGGTTCAGAACAGTCGGAACGTGTTCCCGGGCAACCTCATTGACGGCACCGTCGACAACTATCGATTGAGTGCAGATGTGTTCTTCGAGGTCGACCTGTTCGGCCGCCTTCGCCGCGCCACAGAATCTGCTCGTGCCCAGCTGCTGGCTGAAGAGGAAAATCGTCGCGCCGTCACCATCAGTCTAGTAGCCGCTGTGGCCCAAGCCTACATGACGCTCCGGGACCTGGACGCGCAGCTCGACATCTCGCTGCGAACGCGTGAAGCCCGCCAGGATACGCTCGACATCATTAACGCTCGCTTCAGCGAGGGCGTGGTTGCGCGAATCGACGTCAACCAGGCCGAGATTCAACTGGCTATTGCCGCGGCCGCGGTTGCAGCGGCAGAACGCGCGGTAGTACAGACGGAAAACCAGCTCGCCATCCTGCTGGGAACGAATCCCGGCACGATAGACCGCGGCCAGTCACTGACTGAGCAAACCCTGACGCCGGACATCCCGGCCGGACTACCTTCGGAGCTGCTGCAGCGGCGCCCGGACGTGCTGGCCACGGAAGCGCTTCTTGCGGCCCAGACCGCGCGGATCGGCGTCGCGCAGGCCTCACGCTGGCCGTCGCTGTCGCTGACCGGAGCGCTGGGTCTCGAGAGCCAGGAGCTCTCGGACCTTAGCGACAGCGATTCGGAGATCTGGAACATCGACGCCGGAATCACCGCACCGGTCTACAACGCCGGCCGTTTAAGAAGCCAGGTCGAAGTCGAGCAGGCCCGCACGGAACAGGCGCTGCTAAGCTATCAGCAGGTGGTGATACGGGCGTTTGCCGAGGTTGAGGATGCTTTGGTTGCTGTGCGCACCTATCGCGACGAGCATGCGGCGAGACAAATGCAGGTTAACGCGGCCAGCAACGCGGCAATTCTGTCTCGAGCCCGCTACGACGGCGGCGTCACGAGCTATCTCGAAGTGCTCGACACCGAGCGTTCACTGTTCAACGCGGAACTTGCCCAGTCGCAGACCCTCAGGCTTTACCTGAACTCGATCATTGAGCTCTACAAAGCGCTGGGCGGCGGCTGGAACCCGGAACAAACCGAAGGACCGTGAACCCGGTTTCGGTTGCCTGCGACGCTCAGACCAGGAACTCGGCGTAGGGATGAATTGCCGGCGAACCGCCGGTATGCAGGAACACGACATCCCTCGGTTCATCCAGTGCCCCTTTTCTCAACAGGTCGAGCATGCCTGACATGCCCTTGCCCGTGTAAATGGGATCCAGAATGATGCCCTCCTGGCGACCGATCGCATGGATCGCCGCGACCCCGGCCTCGGTCGGTCGACCGTAGCCTTCACCGATGTAATCATCGTAAACGATGATGTCGCCGTCCGGGATGAAGCCGTAGTCAACGCCGAGCTCATCCGCGATCTGGTTCAGCACGCTTCGCATCCGCTCCTCGGTGCGCTCCTTTGCGCCGCTGACGGATATGCCGACGACCTTCGTCGTGCTGTTGCCGAAGTACCGGAGGCCCATGAGCAACCCCGCCTGGGTTCCACAGCTGCCGCTGGCGGTGAAAATGTGGCTGGGCGCGATGTTCAACGTGCGCCATTGATCGATGAGCTCACGGGCCGCATTTACATAGCCGAGACTGCCGACGCCGTTGGAAGCACCGGCCGGGATGTTGTAGGGCTTCTTCCCGGCAGCGCCAAGATCCGCGAGAACCTGCTCAACCACGGGTCCGCGGCCATCCTCGGCGAAATACATGTTCGCGCCCATCAGCTGGTCCATCAGGTAGTTGCCGCTTGCCTTAAGCTCATCGAGCATTTCCGGCACCGGATTGGACAGAACCACATGAGCCTCCAGCCCGACCTTCGCCGCCCCGGAACAGGTCTGGCGCACGTGGTTCGACTGCAGGCCGCCCTGGGTGACGACCGCCTGGGCACCCTCATTCAGCGCCTGGGCCAGCGCGTACTCCAGTTTTCGCGTCTTGTTGCCGCCGGCTGCAAGCTCCATGACGTCATCACGCTTGATGTACAGGTCCGGCCAGCCCTCGGCGGCCGACAGGTTGTTCATTTTCTGACAGGCGGTCGGCAACCGCGTCAGCTCAAGACGCGGGATGTCATCGAAGCTGGTCCGCCGGGTGCCGGACGTCGCACAGCCGGTCACGGCACTCACGAGCGCCGCAGTTCCGGCGATTCGAATGAAATCTCGTCGGCTTTGCTCTGTCATCGCGATGCTTCCCCCTTGCCCTGATTACGTTGCGTGAGCCACTCGAACCGGCTGCGAAAGCTTAGCATTATGCAGGTCGCCACCGGTTGCACTACCATTCAGGCACAGGATTGCGGTTTCGGAGGTCTCCCGCCATGCGAAAACTACTAGCACTCATCGTCACGCTCATCGCGGTATTGCCCGTGGCTCACGCGGCCGATACGCCGGACAAGGTGTTCATGTTCATCCCCGACGGCTCACGTGACCTGGAGCTGATGCTAACGGAGGAAGTGGGCCTGATGCGTGAGATGCTGGAGGACGCCGGTTTTTCAGTCGACATCGCGACGACGAATAATCAGACCTTGACCGCTTCTACCGCATCGCTCGAACCGACCATCGCCCTGGAGGACGTCAACGCCGCTGACTACGCTGGCGTCATCCTGCCCTGTATGGCGCCGGCACCGGGCAGTCACTCAACGCCGGATGCGGTGACGGCCATCGTCGAGCAGGCCGTTGCACTTGGTCTACCGGTTGCCGCATCCCGCGGCTCCGTGGCGACGCTGGCACGGGCAGGAGCGCTCGTAGGCAAGCAATATGCCTACGCCAGCCCGGTGGATCTTTCGAAGCGTCCGGAATTCCGCGGCGGTGAGTTCCAGGGAATCGGCGTCGTGCGCGACGGCTTGATTTCAACGGCCGGCATTTGCCCGCTGGCCGCCCGCTCGCTGGGCGAACCGGACGGAACCGAAGAGCTGACGGAATACTTTATCGCCAGCCTCGAAGAGGCTGACTAACCTCGGGAAACGCCCCCTCTTGGGCAAACGTTTTTTCTGGTTTGTCTGTCTGCTCGCCGCCATCGCGGCGGGCTATGCGCTCAATCGTCCCGAGGCGAAACCCGCAACGCCGGTGCCGGATTCCGGACGGCAGATGCCGGATTTCAATCCGCCGATTGAGTCCGACCGGCCGGACCTCTGGGAGGAGCCGAGGGTTCAACCTGAGGAACCATCGCGATAGCGCTTCATGATCCGCGCGTGTATCACCGGCTTGATCCGGGATGCATTGTCTACGGGTCCGTCAGCGCGAAATGATAGAAGTAAGTGATGTCGTTCCGGGTCCCGGCGCCTGGTTTCGATCTGACAATATCGAAGATGGGCGTATAGCGCTGGTTGGGGCGGATACTGATCAGAGTCCATTTTCCGGGCGGCGTCGATGATGCCTGGAGCACGATGCAGTCCCAGGGCAGATAGACTTCGTTAAAGCGATGCTCAGGAAGGCTGGTCCAAACCTCCCATTCCTTGGTGTCAACCTGCGTTAAAACGGTGAGGGTCAGCGATAACCCGCCGCTGAGCGGTTCCACCGTTACATCCGGCTGCGGCCAAGCAGCGACCCGTTCGGAAGTGCTGCAGGATGTGCAGGCGATAAGCACAAGTGGGATAACAAGACTCCTCATAGACGACCTCTCGCAACGCGATGCCATCGAAGGAAAACGAGGTGTGCAAACGGACCCGGCCCGGCGGGAATCAGGCGTCGTCCGCCTGCACACCTCCCAGTGCTCGCCTCAATTCTCCAGTTCGAAGCGAAACCGGTTGGTAACGCCGCGGGTCGGTACCGGCTGACCGTCGATAACCCGCGGCTTATAGCGAAAGCGTTCCGTGGCGCGCACAGCCGGCCTGCCGAACGCCGTGTGCGAGACGTCGACCACGTGAATGTTGCTGGTACTGCCGTCGGCTTCCACGTCAAAGCCAACAACGGCCCATCCCTCGATGCCCCGCACTGCCATGGTCTGTGGATACTGTGGGGCCACCCTGACAATGGAGACCAGGGGACCATCCGACATGTAAGGGCCGAAGTTAAACGATTCGCCGCCAGTGGGTGCCGGGGGAGCTACGTGTCGAATGTTCACCCGGGCGCCGGCGTCTGTGTCGACAGGCGGCGTTATCGGCGGAGGTTGGACCGGATCGATGATGCGCTCAGGTGGCTGCAGTTCATTCGTCTGCACCTCCGAGTCTTCCAGCTTTATGAAATCCAGCGTAGGTCCGTCGAAGATGTCGCAGCATTCGACGACATCCTGCTGAATCAATAGCTGCATGGCGAAAAGAAGCCCGAACGTCATACCGGCGCCGACGGGAATGGGCATCAAGTAGCGTTTCCACATAGTTTCGTCCTCTCATGGGCACCCGCCGAGCCGTAGTGAATAGATTGCATACCTAGAATAAAAAAGTATAGATTGTATTACCTTTTTATTCGAGGTATGGTGATTGGGCTAGGTCAATGAGAAAGCCATGGCTCGCACCAACCCTCCCTTTATGAGCGGTGTTCCCGAGATGCTCCTCCTGCAGCAGCTCAAGCGTAAGGAGATGTACGGGTATGAGTTGGTGCGCTCGATTCGCCAGGTCACGGGCGAAGCGATTTCGCTGGGCGAAGGCGTCATCTATCCGGTTCTGCACAGCCTCGAGCGAAACGGCGCGCTTAAGGCGCGGCGAAAGCAGGTCGGCGGCCGTACGCGCGTCTATTACTCACTAACGAGCAAGGGCGACAAGCGGCTCAAGGTGCTGCAGGGCGAATGGCAGAGAGTGCAGTCGGGCATTACCGCGGCGCTGGGCGAGACCGGCAGTGCCTAGCCCGGGCATCTCAGTGCCGGATTTCGCAATGCTCGCGACCCGGCTTCGCGACGTCGGCTACCACGCGACCGAAGCGGAGGGCATGGCCCGGGAACTGGCTGAGCACTATCGCGACCTCGTCGAAGATCTGCAGCTGGCCGGCTATGACAGTGCAGACGCGAAGCGCAAGGCGAGCCAGGAACTCGGCTCGATGGACGTTTTTGTGGGGTACGCCGGCGAGTGCCGGCGGCGTGACCACTGGGCCTATCGCTTCCCGGCTCTTGGCAGGCTCATGCTGCCTGTCGCTATTGCCGCGCTACCAGATACCGATCAGCGCGCGGGCGCCTCAAGGACGGCGGTCGCATTGCTGCGCTGGAGCGCCATCGCTTCCGTCAGCGCGACGATTACGGCGGCGATGCTGCTCGCCATGCAGCTCGCAATCTCGCTCAGCTAGCTCGCGAACAGATCAGCGAAGCGTTCCCGTAACGCATTCTTCTGCACTTTCGCCATAGTGTTTCGCGGTAACTCATCGACGCGGATGACGCGCTTCGGTCGTTTGAAGTTCGCGAGCTGTTCCTGGCAGGTAGCGATCACGGCAGCCTCGTCGAAATCATCCGCGGCCTCCGCGACTACGACGGCAACCACTGCCTCACCGAAGTCGGCGTGCGGCACGCCGATGACGGCGGATTCTTTTACGCCGGGCACCTCGTCGATGACCAGCTCCACTTCCTTCGGATAGACGTTCAGGCCACCGCTGATGACAATGTCTTTGGCACGGCCGACGATGCTGACGTAGCCATCCTCGTCGATCTTGCCCTTGTCGCCAGTGTTGAAGTAACCGTCGTCGGTGAAGTCTTCTGCGGTCTTTTCCGGAAGCTTCCAGTAACCCGCGAATACGTTTGGCCCTCGCACCTGCAGATTGCCGATTTCGTTCACCGACAGGCGATGGCCGGCATCGTCCACAATACGAACCTCCACGCCCGGCAGCGGCGGCCCGACCGTGCCCGGTTTTCGATCACCGTTAAGCGGATTGGAGGTGTTCATATTGGTTTCCGACATGCCGTAGCGTTCGAGGATGCGATGACCCGTTCGCTGTTCGAATTCGATGAAGGTCTCCTCGAGAAGCGGCGCCGAGCCGGAGACAAACAGGCGAACACCGGCGGCGCTCTCCGCGCTGAATCCGGGATCCGCAAGCAGCCGGGTGTAGTAGGTCGGCACGCCCATCATGACGCTGCACTCTGGCAGAAACTCGAGCACCTTCTCGACGCTGTAGGTTGGCAGCCAGCGCATGCTGGCGCCGGACAGCAGCACACAGCCGATGGCGACGAACAGGCCGTGGACATGAAAGATCGGCAACGCGTGTAGCAGGCGATCACTGTCGCTGAATCCCCAGGCCTCGACCAGCGCCTCTGTGTTGCTGAGCAGGTTGCCGTGGGTCAGCTGGATACCCTTTGGCACCCCGGTCGTGCCCGAGGAATACAGGAGAGCAGCCATGTCGTCACGCTCGCGCAGCACCGGCTCGAACGCGGCGTCGGCCGCGTCGGCGAGATCAGCGAGTGTCCCTGTCCCTTTCGCGTCCAGCGTATAAACATTCGCGGTCCCGGCCGCTTCCGCAATCGGCAGGAGGGCTTCGCGACTGCCCGGATCGCAGACCACGGCGCTCGGTTCTGCATTGCTAAGAAAGTATTCGAGTTCGGCCGTGGTGTAGGCGAGATTCAAGGGGTGGTAGACGAGGCCGGCGCGCAAACAGCCGAGGTACAGACATAGCGCCTCCGGCGATTTTTCGATCTGTACCGAAACGCGGTCGCCGGGCTTTAGTCCGGCATCCACCAGGCCGCGGGCAATGGCGGCGGACCGTTGATCGAGGTCCGCGTACCGCCACGTCGTTCCATTCTCGTCTGCCAGCACAATCTTGTCGGCATGTTTTTCAAACTGCCGTCGAAAGTGGCTGAACAGGTTCGCGTCTTCAGTGCTCATAGCTTTTTCCCAGGCCGCCCGGCATCATACCTCGCCATCGGGGCAGGCCAAACAGGGTGGGATTGATGGTTGTTTACGGCGTTGCGCTGCTCGCATCCTGCATGCTGGTCGGGGTTTACCTGGGTGACTTACTGGGTCAGCTGATTGGCGTTCAGGCCAACGTGGGCGGCGTCGGTATTGCCATGCTGCTGCTGATTTTTCTGACCAACCTCACGCGTTCCGGCCTTCAGCTCAACAGCATCTCCGAAGGCGGCATTCACTTCTGGAGTGCCATGTATATCCCCATCGTCGTCGCCATGGCAGCGCGTCAAAACGTTGTCGCCGCCGTGTCGAGCGGCTGGCTTGCGATTCTTGCCGGCGTTGCCGCCGTCGCCGTGAGCTTTGCGCTGCTGCCACTCCTGAACAGAATTCCCGGGAGCGACGACGATGCTGATTGATACCCTCATCGAGGTGCTCATCAAGAACGGCCTGGTGACCGCGTTCGCCTTCGTGGGCCTGCTGGTATGGGTCTCTTACCTGCTGTCGGCGCGGCTGACCCGCGGGCACATCCACGGTTCGGCCATTGCGATCACCCTCGGGCTGGTGCTCGCCTACTTCGGCGGCGCGGCAACGGGCGGCACGCGCGGCGTCGCCGACATCAGTCTTCTCGCGGGCGTCGGCGTCCTCGGCGGGGCGATGTTCCGCGACTTTGCCATCGTTGCGACGGCGTTCGGCGCAGACGTGCGCGCGCTGAAGTCCGCGGGATTGATCGGTGCCGCATCCGTCGTCATCGGCGTGGTGGTTTCGTTTGTCGTTGGCGGACTGGTAGCAGTTGCGTTCGGCTATACCGACGCCGTGTCCGTTAGCACAATCGGAGCAGGGGCTGCGACGTACATCGTCGGCCCGGTGACGGGCACGGCGCTTGGCGCCAGCTCCGAGGTGGTCGCGTTGAGCGTCGCCGCCGGATTAACGAAATCGGTGCTGGTTATGATTGGCACGCCGTTCGTCGCCAAGCGCATTGGATTGACAACACCCCACGCGGCGCTGATCTACGGCGGCCTCATGGGAACAACCAGCGGCGTCGCCGGAGGCCTTGCCGCCACCGATCCGAAACTGGTGCCCTACGGAGCAATGACGGCGACGTTCTACACCGGCGCCGGTTGCCTGCTGGCACCGTCGGTGCTTTACCTCGCGGTTCTGGCGGTGACAGGGGGCTGAAGCCAGCAGAGGCTAGCCGCTCTTTTGACGGTCGTGCTCGACGCCCTCTTCCGTAAAGCTGTCACCACCGCCGGTCATCGTGTAGACACCATCACGCACCGGTCCATGGCGCTCAATCCCTTCTTTCATGAGATCCAGGTAATCGAACCATTCGATGCCGAGGAACGCGGCGTAGTGCATGAGAATCTGGCCGTTGACGCCAAGCACATACAGCAGCCCGATATCACCATTCCTTAGAGCTCCCTGCTCCTCGTCGGTAAGCTGATACTCCGCGAGCAGACCGTCAAGATCAGACTTGTAGCGCGACTGGGTGTCCTCGTTCCTGTTCAGCTCGTAGAGAATCTTCTGCAGGTAGTAAAGGCTCATAGGCTCGTCGCTCCGGGATAGGCCAGCTTAGAGTGTATTCGACGGCGGCCGATCAAGGCGCCAGCTTTGGAATCCTGTGATCGCCCAGCGCGACACAGATGTTCTTGGTTTCCATGTAGAACTCAAAGCTGTAGTCACCGCCATCCCGGCCAATGCCGCTGGCCTTCATGCCACCAAACGGGGATGGCAGATGCCGATTGTTCTCGGAGTTCACCCAAATCATGCCGGCGTCTATACCCTGCGCCACGCGGTGGCCGCGGCCAATATCCTGGGTCCAGACATAGCCGGCCAGCCCATAGTCGATATCGTTCGCAATCTCGATAGCGTCGGCTTCGTCCTCGAAAGGAATAGCCGTCAGGACGGGACCGAAGATCTCCTCCTGGGCAATGCGCATCGCATTTGTGGCATCGCCGAACAGGGTCGGCACGACGTAGTTGCCCGGACCGTCGACCGCTTCGCCGCCAACGGCTATCCGCGCACCGTCAGCCTTGGCTGCGTCGAAATAACTCACCACCTTGTTGAAGTGACGTTCGTGCACGAGCGGTCCCACTTCCGTTGCCGGATCAAGCGGGTGGCCTACATTGAGACGTGCAACTCGCTCCTCGAGGCGCGCCATGAACTCATCTTTGATTGAGCTTTGTACGAGGAGCCGCGACGAGGAGGTGCAGCGCTCGCCGTTCAGGCTGTAAATCATGAACACCACCGCATCCAGTGCGCGATCGAGGTCTGCATCCTCAAAAACGATGACGGGGTTCTTACCGCCCAGCTCGAAGTGCACACGCTTAAGCGTATCGGCGCCCTGCCGCATGATGTGACTGCCGGTGGTCGACTCACCAACAAAGGCGACGGCCTTGATGTCCGGGTGTTCCGTCAATCGTTTGCCGGCCGTTTCTCCCAACCCCTGCACGCAGTTGAGCACGCCTGCCGGCAGACCCGCCTCCGCGGCAATCTCGGAAAGCAGCATGGCGGTGTAGGGCGTCCATTCGGCCGGTTTATGCACGACGGTGCAGCCCGCCGCCAGCGCCGGCGCTATCTTCCACGTGGACAGCATGAAGGGCGTGTTCCATGGCGTAATGACGCCAACCGGCCCGATAGGTTGGCGCAGGGTGTAGTTGATGTGCTGATCAGCCGGCAGTGACTGCCCGTCCCGGGCATGCGGCGCCTGGTCAGCAAAGAAGCGGAAGTTCGCTGCCCCGCGAATAGCCGCTTTACTCATGAAGCGAATGGGCTGCCCGGAGTCATAGGATTCGACGGCGGCGATCCGGTCGGCGTTGTCCACGATCGCATCAGCAACCTGGTGCAACACTTTCTTGCGGTCCTTACCGGACATGGCTTTCCATTCGGCGAAAGCCGCCGCGGCTGCTTCGCAGGCTGCATCAACGTCGGCTTCATCGCCCGAGGCAACGTTGCCAATCGTCGAGTTGTCCACCGGCGTCACAACCTCAAAGGTCTCGCCGGATCGGCCGGCATCAGCGGCACCGTTGATGAAATGCGGCAGAGTCTCGGCCCGGAAGCGCGCCATGCTCGCTTCAGCAAGCTCCTGGTATTTGTCGAAATCGGACATGCTGTTCCCCGAATAGATGACGACCGGCGCTTGTTATTCCGGCCCGTTGAATTTATTTAACGTGTTAAGTATAATCCGCTCACGCCGTCATCACAAGCACCCACTCAAGATGCTCCAGAACTCCGATATCGAGGCTGCGGCAGCAGCGCTGCATAAAGCCGAGACCGAGCGCCAGCAGATTTCGCCGCTGTCGCAGCAATTTCCGTCCATCGACATGGACGATGCCTACGCGATTCAGAAGCGCTGGGTAGATACGAAGATCGCCGAGGGCCGCACTATCACCGGCTACAAGATCGGCCTCACGTCACGCGCCATGCAGATGGCCATGAATATCGACACGCCGGACTTTGGCGTGCTGCTCGATGACATGGCATTCAAGGATGGCGATCGCATTCGCGCTGCCGACTATCTTGACCCGCGTATCGAGACCGAGCTGGCGTTCGTGCTCGGCAAGCCCCTGTCGGGCGAAGACGTCACCGTGGAGGATGTGCTGGACGCGACGGACTACGTCGTGCCGACGCTTGAGCTGATCGCCGCACGCAGTTTTCGCGTGGATCCGGAAACCGGCTACACGCGGAAGGTCTTCGACACGATCGCGGACAACGCGGCGAATGCCGGTTACATCACCGGGAGCAAAATGATCGGACCTCGCGACATCGACCTGCGCTGGGCCGGCGCCATGCTGCATCTCAACGACAGCATCGAAGAGACCGGCCTCGCCGGCGGCGTCATGGGCCATCCGGCGCACGGTATTCGCTGGGTCTGCAAACGTTTTGCCCGGCATGGTGTGGGCCTTGAGCCGGGACAGATTATTCTGGCCGGTTCATTCACCCGTCCGGTGGCGGTCACCGCCGGCGACCGGATTTTCGCCGACTACGGGCCGCTCGGCACCATCAGCGTGGAGTTCACATGACAGCCGTCAAGAATCCATTCAGAGAATGCCTCGAATCCGGAGAAACCACGTTCGGATCCTGGCTGGGGCTGCCGGACAACAGCGTCGCCGAGATCATGGCCGGCGCAGGCTTCGACTGGCTGCTCGTCGACCACGAGCATGCGCCCTTCGAGCTCCGCGATGTCCTCTCGCACCTGCAGGTGTTGGCCGGCTACGACGTGGCGCCGGTCGTTCGGCCGGCCAGCGGCGACCCGGTGTTGCTCAAAAAGCTCGCCGACATTGGCGCCCAGAGCTTCATCGTTCCCATGATCGATACCCCGGCAGAGGCCGCGGCGGTGGTTGCCGCACTGCGCTATCCGCCAGACGGCCAGCGCGGGCTGGGTACGTCGCTGGCGCGTGCAGCGCGCTGGAACGGCCGACCCGGCTATGCGCAGTCAGCCAACGACGGCATGTGCATCATCGTCCAGGCCGAGACCGCGACCGCCATGGGCCAGATCGACGCAATCGCCGCGACGCCTGGCGTTGACGGTGTGTTCATTGGCCCCTCGGATCTTTCCGCTTCCATGGGCCATCTCGGCAAGCCTGGGCATCCGGACGTTGAAAAGGCGATCACTGACGGTCTTGCCGCTATCCGCGCCACCGGCAAGCACGCCGGCCTGTTGTGCCTGAACCCGGCACGCATTCCCCACTACGTTGACTGCGGTGCCAATTTCATCGGCGTCGCCGTCGATACCCTGCTGCTGGGCAATGCGGCCCGGGGCCTCGTTTCGTCATTGAAGAACGCGCCGGACGACGGACCGGCGAGCTACTAAGGAACCAGGATGAAGTTCATAAGCTACACCTTTCGCGACGTCGCCTCGTTTGGCGTCGCAACGGACGACGGCATTATCGACGCACGCCGGCGTTGCCCCCAGTTCGACGATCTGCGTGACGTCATTCGTGCGGACAGCCTGGAGGAAGTCTTCGAGGAGTGCATGCGGGGCTCTCCGGACCTCGGCTACGACGATATCGAGTACCTGCCGACCATTCCCAATCCTGAAAAGATCATCTGCATTGGCGTCAACTACGCGAACCGAAACGAGGAATACAAAGACGGCAGTGAAGCACCCCGCTACCCCAGCGTCTTTATGCGCAGCAGGGAGTCGCTGGTCGGGCATCAGCAGCCCATGCTGGACCCACCGGAATCCGATCAGCTCGACTACGAAGGCGAGATTACGATCGTCGTCGGCCAGGAGGGGCGGCGAATATCCGAAGCCGACGCACACCGTCACATTGCCGGCCTGACGATCATGAATGAAGGCTCGCTCAGGGATTTCCTGCGGCACGCCAAGTTCAATGTAACCCAGGGAAAGAACTTCGCAGGCTCCGGCTCACTGGGGCCGTGGATGGTGACGCCTGACGAGCTGGACCCGATGGGTAAGCTGCAGGTCATGACCCGGGTCAACGGCGAGGAGCGTCAGAATGACGTGACCGACAATCTCATCTTTCCGTTTCGCTACCTGATCAGCTACCTGTCGACCTTCTACCACCTGAAGCCCGGCGACATCATTGCCACGGGCACGCCGAACGGCGCGGGCGCGCGATTCGACCCGCCGAAGTACCTCACCGACGGCGACGTCGTCGAAGTCGAGGTGCCGGGCATTGGCACCCTGAGCAACACGGTCGCCGCGGAAGTGGTCTGAGTGGCTGCCCGGCTCGACGCACAGCAGGAACGAACGGTTCGGCGATCACTGCCGATGGAGCTGATGCGAGCAAGGGAAGCGGCGATGACGTCGTTTCGGCCCATGCTGAAGCGCCACGGGCTGACGGAGACGCAGTGGCGGGTCATTCGAGTGCTGGCAGACGCGCCGGACATCGAGACCGGTGATTTGGCAACGGCGAGCTTCCTCCTGTCACCCAGCCTGACGCGCATACTGCAGCACCTGGAACGCGACGGGCTGTTGCTCAGGCGCCAGGACGCGACAGATCAGCGCAAATCCTTGTTCAAACTGTCGGCGAAAGGCCTTCGGCTGTTTCAGAAGGTAGCGCCTGAATCGGAAGCCCTGTACCGGCAGATGGAACGGAAATTCGGCGCAGAACGCCTGGAAGAGCTATACACCTTACTGGCGGAGTTCAGCCAGCTGGTTCGCACGACAACTGCGGACGGCTAGCAACGCCAGCAATGTCCTGGGGCATCGGCGACGTTGCGGCACGCGACACACTAGCGTCTGACCGTCGCGACAGGGATCGCGCGTCGCTGCATCATCAGAAAAGCCGGCGGCTCAATAACCGGTAGCAGGCAGGCAGAGATCGGGGGACTTCGGCAATGAACAGAACACTCATTTCGTGGATCGGCACCCTTGCGGTTCTGGCGGGTATTGCCGAGCTTTCGTTTGCTCATCACGCGGCAACCGTCTTTGACCGAACGAAGTCCATTCAGAAGACCGGCAAGGTCACCGAGTTCATCTACCGCAATCCCCACCTCATCATCAACATGGAGGTGGAGAACGACAGCGGCGGCACTGACCTGTGGAAGATTGAAGGGCAAAGCATTGCAGCTCTGCGTCGAAAAGGCTTCGTCCGCTCGACGGTCAGCGAAGGCGACGTGATAACGGTGCGTATGCGGCCGTTACGCAGCGGCGAGCCCGGCGGCCTGCTGCAGGGGCTGATC
>CAZFVT010000003.1:20388-28625 GCA_964522355.1 uncultured Woeseiaceae bacterium
GGAACACCCTATTCCATGGACGGCTCGGAGATCACGGAGGCTGACGATCGCCGAACCGGTGAGCGACGAGCCGCGCCCGCGCTGGTTGAATATGTACCGCCGCCCGAAGGCGACGACTGGCGAGCGCGCGAAGAACGCACCCGTCCCGCCGCCCTGCCGATCGTATCCGCGGGACTGGCACCGGGCGACGATGGCGCCACCGGCAGTCGCGCCGGCGCCCTCGATCCCGAAAACCTGACCACGGAACGCCCGCCGGCGGCATTCGATCTGACGGGCGTCTGGCAGTTCCGCGGTGAGGACGAATACCGAGCGAACTACGGATCCTACGAGTTCAAACCAATGCCGAAGCTCACAGCCGCGGCCCAGGCCCGTTATGACGCGCACCTGGACATCGCAAGTTCCGGGGCTCGCGGTAACGACCCGGCAATCCAGTGCTACCCGGTTGGTATGCCGCGCCTGATGACACGCTACGGCTCCCTGATGATGCTGCAGTACCCGACCGCGATCTACATGGTCTCCCGGCTCAGCAACGAGTACCGCGTGATCTACCTCGACGGTCGCGAGCGCACGCCGGCTTACGACCGTGAGCGCAACTGGGGCGGCGAGTCCATGGGGCGCTGGGAAGGGGACACCCTGGTCATTGAGACCGAGGGTTTCATTGGAGAAAACCACTTCGTCCAGGCCGGCGTTGAGGCCAGCGAGGACTTCCGCCTGGTTGAGCGATATCGCATGCTGAACGACGGCAACACGCTCGCGATGGAGTTCGAGATGACCGACCCCCAGAACTGGGAAGGCGTCTGGCGGCACACCAAGTTCCGGGATCGCGTGCTGCGCTCCGACGTTCGCGAAGCAAACTGCATCTATACCGACAATCTCGCGCTTCCGGGCCGCTAGGGCTCATCCCGTCGGTTGTAGCCTGATCGATCAGCTTAGGCGAGAATCCTGAGAGAGTCGTCCCGGCTTTCCGGGACACCACCCTCTCCCGAGGAGCACCTCGATATGCGATTGATCTGCCTTGCCCCTATCCTGCTGGGCATTAGCCTCGCGCACGCGCAAAACGCCGCAGATCTGCCGGAAGACTGCGCCGTCATCGCCGACGACCAGTCCCGTCTTGCCTGCTTTGACAGTTTCTACCCGTCGGCTGCCGCTGCAGATGAGGACCCGATTGAACCCGATCTTCCGCCCATCGAAGCCCGGGCCCGACTGGAAGCAGCGTCCGAGCGCAACTGGTTCTCTATCACGCCGCATAAACCCAACTACATTCTCCCGGCGAGCTACAACTTCTCATCGGACTTTTCCCCGTATCCCGCGCTGGGTGAGTTCTTCAGTGACACCGAGATCAAGTTTCAGCTCAGTCTGAAGACTCTGATATGGCCGGACCTGTGGAAGCAATCATCACTGTGGGTCGCCTACACGCAGCTCTCGTTCTGGCAGCTCTATGCGGACGAAGAAGCCTCGGCCCCATTTCGCGAAACCAATCACGAACCGGAGCTGCGCTGGCAGGTGCCGGTTAATTTCCGGCTTTTTGGCATGAATGCTCGCCTGGCGTCATTGGCGCTCAACCACCAGTCCAACGGGCAGTCTGACCCTAATTCGAGAAGCTGGAACCGGATTACCGGTCAGGTCGTCTTCGAAAAAGGCAACTTCGTGTTCGCCGCCAAGAGCTGGATTCGAGTCGACAACCCGGAGGATGATGACAACCCGAACATCGAAGACTTCATGGGACGCATCGAGCTGGGCGGCGCCTACGAATGGGACAATCACACGCTCGCAATAGGCCTGAAAAACAGCCTCGACAGCAACATGCGCAGCGGCGTCTCTGTCGACTGGACGTTCCCGATGACTCAGCACCTGAAAGGCTACGTACAGCTCTACTCAGGCTACGGGGAGAGCCTTATTGATATGGAGAACTACAGCAACCGGATCGGCGTTGGCATCGCTTTGACGGACTGGTTGTAGTCAACGCGGACCGACAGGCGGTCGGTGGTCGCTCATGATTGCATCGAGCTGACGCTGAGCTCGCTTCCAGTCCTTGCGATCAATGGGTTCCAGCATCTCGCAGTCGTGCAGCACCATCTGCTCGACCTCCACCGGGTAATGGCGGCACTCCTCGGGGCGATCCTCATAGATTGCACAGGAGGTCGCCGGAACCCCGGGACGGTCCGCACGAACCAGGAAAGGGCAAACAGAAAGGTACTCGCCGGAATCCGGGTCCACCCATATCCGACGCCCTGAAGCGTAGCGTGCGATATCCGGCCGGTGGGTCTCCCAATATTCAATGTCGGCCGGCGACGCTGAAAGCCCGCCACCGCCCACGCTGTCACAACACCTGCCGCAGCCGTTGCATGACTTCAATGATGCGCCCTCGAGCCCATGGTCGTCCCGACCCTCCACAAAAAAAGCGGGAATGCACCAAGGTACATCCCCGCCTCTTTGTTTACTACCGTGTCGATCAGGTGCCGAAGCGCAGCATCAGATCGGCGTAGTAGAAGACACCCCAGTCGCTGTGCGAATCATCATCGAAGCCGAAAGAGCGGTCATACAGCGGAGCCCGCTCGTCGGTGAAGTTATTCACACCAAGACGGATACGCGAATCAACGCTGGCAACTTCAAAGTTGTAGTCAGCCGTGAAGTTGAGCGTCGTCATGGACGGAATGCGGAAGTCCTCGTCGACACCGAAGCGCTGAACGTAGTCACCGATGCGTACGCCGGAAACTGACGCGGCCCAGTTGTCGCGGACGAATCGTACGCTGGCCGTCATACGCTCGGACTGGTTGCCGTTGATGTTCCGCAGGTTACCGATGCCGGCGATCGGATAAACGATCGTCGGATCATTCGCCTTCGCCTCTTCCAATGCCGTCGTCAGGCCACCCGGCTCCTGGCGGAACTGGTCGATAAACGAGCCGTTGAACTTGAACGCGAACAGACCGAGGCTGGTGTCCACATCATAGTAGACACCGACATCGAAGCCTTTGAGCGTTCGTGTGTCGAGGTTCGCGTAGGTGTCCTGAATCGCCGTGACCTCGCCGACGGGGCAGAGCCCGGCATCCAGGAAGCCCTGGACCTCATCGGGATCATCAACCGGGTCGTCACGCAGGACCGGTCCCCAACCGACAACGGCAGCACAGTTGTCAGTTCCCTGTTCGAGGCGTACGACCAGATCGGTCAGCACGTGGTTCTCTTCACCGAACAGGCCAATCGTGTCGTCCTTCTCGATCGTCCAGTAGTCCAGGGTCACGGTCAGCTCGTCGAGCGGATTCAGGACCAGGCCGATGGACGTGTTGAGCGATTCCTCGGACGCGAGCGCACCACTGCCGGTGGCCTGGCGCTGCATGCCGTAGTCACAGTCGCCCAGCGAGTTGTCCTCGTCGAGTGATCCCTGGTCTACCGCATAGAAGCAAACCCAGTCATCACGAGTGTTCGTACGGGCTACGAACTCCTCGTTAACGGTGATCAGGTTCGGCGCGCGGAAGGCCGTGGAGACAGAACCTCGAACCAGGACCCGGTCCAGCGGTGCCCAGCCGAAGGCGATCTTGCCGACGGTGGTGTCACCTACGTCATCGAAGTTCTCGTAGCGAGCGGCCAGCTGCACATCCAGCGTATCGAACACCGGAATCTGCATCTCGGCAAACACCGAGTTCGTGGTGCGCTCGCCCGCACCGTCCGGCGTCGGGCTCGAGTTCACGACGTCAGAGGTGAACGGATAGCCCTCGCCCTGGAAGTCGACGAAATCGATGGTGCCATCGAGGCGCGGATCGCGATCGTCGACGTAGTCTTCGAAGCGGTATTCATACCCAACGAGGAAGCCTACCGGGCCGGCAGGGGCCTCGAAGAGTTCCGGGTTGGAGAACTTGACGTCGAAGGAGGTCAGCGATGTTTCACCTGTGCGCGATACGTCGACCAGTGCCTGCTCGAGGTTGGAATCCGCACCGGCGCTGAACGGGTTGTAAGCCGACGGCGTCGAATCGAAGAGCGCCTCGGTAATCAGCGTGTTTGAGACGCGATTGCTCGTGACGTCCGTACGCGTAGCCTCTGAATAGACTACCGCGGATTCCCAGTCCCAGTCGCCGACGATGCCACGAAGACCACCAACGACCCGATAGGCATCACCGTCATTGTTCACGATGCGCGGCTGTTCGGCGAAGCGATAGTTGCGGATATCAACCGTCACACCTTCAGGCGGCACGTTCGGGCCGATGACCGAATCGGGCAGGCGATTCGGCGAGCCAACGGGTCCGAAGGGGTTCCAGTAGTTCTCCGGACCAACGCGTAGTCGCACCGCGGAAAGCGGCGTTGACGGGTTCAGACTGCGGTTGGACTCTGAATCGTAGTAGTAGGCGTCCGCGAAGAACTCGAGCTCATCATTGATCTCATGGTTCACGTAGGCGAAGAACGTCGTCCGATCAATGGCCGGCGACATGTCGCGCACTTCATTGAGGTTGTAGCGAATCAGGCCCTGACCGCGCGGTGCAAGGCAGGTACCGTAACCGGTGTCAGCTCCGGATTCGCATTCCGGAGAGCCAGAAGGGTACATCTCGAATCGTCCGCTGCCGTCCACGACCGGCGAGTCACTGAAACCAATGAGGTCAAATCCACCAAACAGCGAGTTCGCGCTGTTATTGCGGAACTGGGTGTCCGTGCGATAAATCGAGTCCTCCGGGAATCGGTATCTGAAGTCCGAGTTGGCCCAGCGCGATTCATCGCTTGCGCGTACTCGATCACGCGAGTACTGGCGAGCAAATACGCCAACGCTGGTGCGTCCCTGGTTAAACGTATCGCCCCACTCGATGGCAATACTCGTATCGCCACGCGGCATGTGGTCGAACTCGGTCTGACGCAGGCGAACTGTGAAGCCTTCGTAGTTGTCCTTGGTCACCGTGTTGACAACGCCGGCTACCGCATCGGCGCCGTAAATTGCCGATGCACCGTCGCGCAGAATCTCGACACGCTCAAGGCCAAACACGGGTAGATGGTTCGAGTTCACCGAGTTCACCGGCACGAAACTGCCGCCGACGACCTCTGTCTGGAACGTGGCCATGTTGACCATACGGCGACCGTTCAGCAGTACCAGCGTGTTGCCGGTGCCCAGCGCACGAAGGTTTACCGCGCCAACGTCACCGCGTGCGCCATTGACGCCACCGCCAGTGTCGGTCGGGCCGAGGAAGTTCTGGCCGTTCTCCGGAATAGCGGCCAGCAGCTCATCACCACCCGCGACGCCGAGCATGTCAACGTCCTGCGAACTGAATACCGAAACGGCGAGCGCGTCGTTAATGGCTGCGCCGCGAATCTGCGAGCCGGTAACCACGATTTCCTCGACCGCTTCTTCCGTCTCCTGCGCATGCACAAGAGTTATCGGGACCGCCGTAAGACCGGCGCAAAGCGCGGAAACGGCGATCCGCAGGGACTGCGAGCCCCTGCTACGTGAGTAAGTCATTTAAGTCTCCCCTGACCATTTGCCAGACATTGCCGGTTTTTACCGGCTATATAGTTTTTCCCTGTGAAAGCCGCTCTATTTGGCGGCTTTGTCGCAATAGCTGACGGCTAAAAGCGACAACCCGATACTGACGCCAATCCTGAGGAGAATCAAGCTATGAAAAACGGTGTAATTTATTAATAAAATACAGATACTTATAAGACATCGAACCCAGATTTAGAAGCTGTTGCCTGTACGCAACAGGAGAATACTGCTCCGTGCCGTTCGCGACTTTTGACCCGGTTCCTATCTAGGTGATTCGGCATCCGTGGACCAAAAGCGGCGCAATCTGGCATCGCCGCAGGCCACTGGCACACTCGGATACTGAGCCCGTCGACAACCGGCAGCCCAGGATCGCGAAGCGGCAGAAGCGTCCAAACGCTACGTGACCAAGGCTGTGCTTCGCCGTAGCGCACGTACTTTTGGTGGCCAATTGACAAGGATAAGCCCGCGCTGTCTTCCCCATGATTAGATCTGTTTGACGTTCAGCCAAGCGCCTGAGCGACGGAAAAACGAAGCGCCTTGGGCTGCGGCGAATGCGGCATAATTGCCGCAGGATCAGGCAATATGGGATGTAAAGCGCATGTCAGATAGACCAGGAAGCATCAGCCGACGTACGGTTATCGGCGCTATGGGTGCGGGGGCAGTCGCGGCACTGGCCACTCCCGGCAATAGCAGAGCAGATCTGCCACAGCCTGCGCCCGGCACGGGCTCCGCGACGCTCGCCTCCGACGAAGCTTTCTGGGCAGAGGTCGCCACAAACTACGAGCGCACGACGGGCATCGTGAACCTGGAACAGGGCTACTGGGGCAAGATGGCGAAGCCGGTTCAGGACGCGTATATCGACGCCACGCGGATGGTTAACGCACAGAACTCCTACTACGCCCGACGACAATATCCTGCAGACGCGGCGGAGAGTATTCACCGGATCGCCACGGCGCTCGGAGTCGACGAGGACGAGATCACACTGACACGAAACGCGACCGAGTCGCTGCATGCGCTGATCCGTCAGTACCGCGGGCTGACAGCCGATGACGCCGTCTTATATTCCGATATCGACTACCCGTCATTCAAGAAAACCATGCGCTGGATGGCAGAGAGCAACGATGCCCGAGCCGTTCAGATCAGCCTCCCCGGTCGTGCGAGCCCGGACCAGATTTATAACGTCTATCGTCAGGCCTTCGACGATAACCCTGACCTGAAGGTCATGCTGATCATGCACGCCAGCAACCAGCATGGGCTCGTCGTACCCGTCGCGCGCATCGCCGAAGAGGCACGAAGCCGTGGCATCGATGTGTTCTGCGACTGCGCCCAGTCCTGGGGACTGCTGGACTACAAGATTCCCTCGCTAAGCGTTGACTGGGCGGTCTTCAACCTGCACAAATGGATTGGGACACCAGTTGGCGTGGGCGCTCTCTACATGCGCCGAGGCAGTCTGGCTAAGATAGCGCCGTATCCGGGTGAAGAAGATCCCGAGAACACGAACATCCACGCCCGCGTGCACATCGCGACATCGAACTTCGCTGCCATGCTGGCCATTCCCGACGCGCTCGATTTCCACGAGGCAATTGGCGGCGCCAACAAGGAAGCCCGCCTGAGGTACCTGCGTCAGCTCTGGACGAATGAAGCGGAATCGATGCCTCACATTGAGCTTCTCGGCGGCAGCGACGAAGCCTCCTGGTCCGGCATGGGCTCTTTCCGGGTTGCGGGCCAGGCATCGCCGCAGGCGGTCCGCGCCCTTCAGCTTCGGCTCGAAGAAGAGTTCGGCGTCTTTACCGTTGTACGTTATGGGCTGGAGAGCGGCGCCTGTATTCGGGTGACGCCGCAGGTGTTCCTGACCCCGAGCGACATGGAGAAACTGGTTGATGCGCTGCGTGCGCTGGCCTGAGACCAACGCGCTCGTGTAGAACGGCAGCCTGGCTTAGGAGTAAGGGTAATTCCAGATAGCCAACGGCGGCGCCGTATCGCAGGATAGTCACCGCCTGTCGCGCTGGAAGCTGACCGATGACCAGTATTGCCATCATCCAGGGTCACCCGGATTCCCGAGAGCCACATCTTTGCCACGCGCTGGCCGATGCCTATGCCGCCGGCGCCAGTGACGGCGGACATCAAGTACATCGCATCGAGATTGCCGCGCTCGACTTTCCGCTCATTCGCAGCCAGCAACAATTCGTCGACACCGAGCCACCGCCTTGCATCGTTGAGACACAGGCCGCAATTTCTGCCGCCGATCATCTCGTCTTCGTCTATCCCCTGTGGCTAGGCACGATGCCGGCGCTGTTGAAGGCGTTTCTCGAGCAGTCGTTTCGCTACGGGTTTGCGCTCGACGTGTCTGCATCGGGATTTCCGGGAAAGCTTCTGAAGGGCAAATCCGCGCGGGTCGTGATGACGATGGGTATGCCGGTCGTTGCCTACCGTCGTCTGTTCGGCGCGCACAGCTTAAAGAGCTTCGAGCAGAGCATCCTGAAGATGTCCGGGATCAAACCGGTACGCGAAAGCCTGTTTGGTGGCGTGGATGCGGTGTCCGAAGAGAAGCGGCAGCGCTGGCTCTCGCAGCTCAACAAGCTGGGCCGGCGCGGTCGCTAAACCGCTCGAGGCGTTATGGCCCACTCGCGATTAACGCGAAGCGGCTCAATCTGTAAACGCGGAGTAAATCAGGCTGCGCACGATCTGCTGGTCATTGACATCGCCGGCAGGCCTGAGCTGGGCCAGGTGCACGACGATCAATCGCTCGGAGGGATCAATCCAGTAAGTGCTGTGATAG
>CAZFVT010000004.1:0-28213 GCA_964522355.1 uncultured Woeseiaceae bacterium
GCCGGTGCCGGGAGTCACGCGGCTGCGACGGGAACCAACCGTGTCCATACCTCTTGAGGTTCCGGCCAATGGCGAGACGCGGCCGCGTTACACGGGAAAAGTTTTTGACCTCGAGTGCCGCCTCGACCGGTGGAGCGCTGACAACTTTGGCCTGTGCCTTGCCAAGGGCGACGGCTGTGAAACCCGGCTTGGCTTTCGGCCCGACGAGAATCGCTGCTACATCGATCGACGGCATTCGGGAGCGCTGCAGGTCGCTGATTCCTTTCCTGGTGTGCATAGCGCACCCCTCGATTTTGACGGGCCAATTGACCTGCGCGTCATCGTCGATCGATCCGTTATTGAAGTGTTCATCAACAACGGTGAGCGGGTTCTGACTGACCTGATTTATCCGGATGCGGATGCCGTTGAGATGACGCTGTTCGCAGAGGGCGGGCAGCTGTCGTTGTCATCAGCTCAATGCTGGTCGCTGGAGACTGCACGATGACCAACGAATTTGCCGACATCGCTGAGGCGCATCGTGCAGGCATAGATCTCAGCTACCGTGCGCCGGATCTGCCGGCCGCCATTCGGGATCTTGTCCCGGAGCCGGTTATCGAGGGTCAACCGGACTGGCCCGAATTGTATTGGCGGACCTGGAGTATCGCTTTTGACCAGGTTCGTAAGCCCACGCCGGAAAGCGGGCTTGTTACTTACTGTGACGCAGCCTTCAGCCACAATATCTTCCAGTGGGATACCTGCTTCATGGAACGCTTCCTGCGCTACGCGCCGGAGCCGTTTTACGCCTATGGGTCTCTCGATAACTTCTATATCAAACAGCATGCTGACGGGTACATCTGTCGCGAGATAAACGCCATTACCGGCGCCGACTTCTGGGAACGGACGCATTCCAGCAGCATCAACCCGCCGTTGTTCGCCGACAGCGAATGGTCCCTGTACCGGGTTACCGGCGACAAGGCCCGGCTGGCGAAGGTGCTGCCACAGCTCCATCGCTACCATCAGTGGCTCAACGAGAATCGTCGCGCGCAGGACGGTGCCGGGTTCTGGACGACGGCGCTCGGCTCAGGGATGGATAACTCGCCTCGCGCCTATGAGCAGGGCGGCGAGGACGTCCACAAGCCCTACGGCTATGTCTGGATGTGTATGACCGCGCAGCAGGCGCTCGCTGCGAGGAGAATCGGCCAGATCGCTTCCGTTTGTGGCGACGAGGATCTCGCACGCCAGTATGAAATCCAGTTTCAGGCATTGTCGGCCTACGTCCATGAGCGCCTGTGGAACGGAGACCTCGGCTGCTACGCAGATCTTGCCCCCGACGGGACCGTTACCGACGTACTGACGCCAGCCATGTGCTGGCCGTTGTTGCTCGATGACTGCCCGCCAGAACGGACGGACCGAATCGCTGAGCTACTCGCGGACCCGAACCACTTCTGGCGGCAGCACGCGATTCCCAGCCTGTCCGCCGATCACGAGCGATACAACGCCCGAGGTCACTACTGGTGTGGTTCAGTCTGGCCGCCGATGGTCGATCTCGCTGTTCGCGCCATGCAGGCTTCCGATCACCACGAACTGGCGACGGCGATAGCCGCTAATCATCTCGAGAACATCAACGCCGTGTATCGAGCAACGGGGACGTTCTGGGAGAACTACGCACCGGACAGCACAGAATCGGGCGAAATCTCGCGACCCGAGTTTGTCGGTTGGACAGGCTGCGGTCCGATTGCACTGCTCATCGAAGCCATCCTTGGCTTCGAAGTCTCTGCCCCGGAACGGACCGTCACCTGGCGCATGACTCGCACTGATCGCCATGGCATAAAGAACCTTCCGATGGCGGATAACCGGATCACGTTGATCTTCGAGCCGTCAGACAGGACGTTAACCGTTGACGCCAGGGAGCGTTTCGACCTCCGCCTGATTCTCGGAGAAAACAGGCTGGACCTGACGAATGTGCAGGGCAAGAAGACCATCACGTTGCCATGATACGAATGCAAAACAAGCTTCTTGCTCTGGGCCTTGCGGCGGCGATCCTGGTAACCGCCTGCGGTGAGTCTCAGTTCGCCGGGATGCGTCTCGCGGGGTGGGTATCCAGTCCTTTCGAAAGCGACGCGATGCAGGAGATCGTCGCTCGATACAACGCTGAAACCACCGCTGCAGCGGTTGCCTACCAACCCATTCAGGCGAACTACATCGAGAAGATCCAGCTCATGCTGGGCACAGATACGGCGCCGGATGTGTTCATGCTCGAATCGTTCTGGGCGCCAACGCTGATTAACTACGACACCTTGATGCCGCTCGACGAGTTTGTCGCCAGCGACCCGGCGTTTGACCTGGGCGATTTTGAACCCGCGCTGCTGGATGCGTTTCGTCGGGACGGCAAGCTCTACGGTCTGCCCAAGGATTATTCAACCGTCGCGCTCTTCTATAACCCGGACATGCTCAGAGAGGCGGGACTCGACGGCCCGCCTGAGACCTGGGAAGAGCTATACGATTACGCGCGTCAGCTCACGGTCGACAGCAACGGAGACGGCTCCGCGGAGGTGTTTGGCTTCGGCACCGTCGACAGCGTTGAGTATGTTCTGCCCTTCGTCTGGCAGAACGGCGGGGAGCTGGTGCGCAATGATGGCGGCGTCGATTTCGACAACCCGAAAGCGATTGAGGCCATCGAGTTTCTGCGACAGCTTCGGGAGGAAGGGCTCGCTGCAGTTCCTACCGATATGGGCGCCTCATGGAACATGGAGGCCTATGGACGCGGCCGCGTCGCCATGACCATCTCCGGGCTGTGGGCCGTCAACTTCATGGACACGACCTTTGCGGATATGCCCTACGAGATTGCGCCGATCCCGGGTGGCAGCCGACAGGAAGCCATAGCCTATGTTGTTGGCTACGTGATTCCTGCCAACACGCGCTACCCGGAAGACGCATGGCAGCTGCTGCGTTACCTGACGAGTAAGGAAGGGCAGCGCGAATGGGCGGAGCTTGACCTTGGGCTGCCGCCGCGACGTTCCGTGGTGGACGATACGGAATTGATGAACGACCCGCAGCGGGCAGTATTCATCGAAACCGCGGAGTACGCGAGAACTTGGCAGCTGGGCCCGAACCAGCGACTGATGGATGAATTGCAGACGGCGATGCAGGCGATCTTCCTGACCAACGCGCCCATCGAGGACGCCCTGAAACGTGCCGATGAGCGGCTCTAGGAGCGTATGACCGTGGCCAGCCCCTTCAACACAACGTCATGGACGCAGAGCGCCAGGGACACGCTTCGGGCCTATACATTTCTCGCGCCGGCGCTGATCGTTCTCTCGGCTTTCACCTTTGGGCCAATCCTGTTCTCGATTCCGCTGGCGTTCTTCGACTGGAACCTGTTGGTTCCCGAACGTGAGTTTGTTGGCCTCGCGAATTTCGTAGAGCTTGCCGGCGACGATGTTTTCCACATCGCGCTGCGGAATACCATCATCTATGCGTTCGGCGTCGTTCCGGTGCAGACGCTGCTGGCGCTGTTGCTCGCCGTCGCCGTCAACCAGGGGCTCCCGGGGCAATCGTTTTTTCGCGCGGCGTTCTACCTGCCGGCTATTACCTCATCGGTCGTGACTTCTGTCATCTTTCTCTGGATCTATTCGAAGTCAGGGCTGCTTAACTACCTGCTGTCCTACCTGGACATTGTTGGCCCCGACTGGATCGGATCGCCAAAGTACGCGTTGGGATCCATCATGGCACTGAACGTCTGGTCTACGTCCGGCTACTTCATGATTGCCTTTTTGGCAGCGCTGCAGAGCGTGCCCAAGTCTCTGTACGAGGCTGCGTCGCTGGACGGCGCCGGCGCCTGGGGCCGGTTCTGGCACGTCACCGTCCCCGGCGTACGTCCGACTATCTTCTTCGTCATGACCTTAGGGCTCATCGGCGCCTTCCAGGTTTTTGATCAGATCTACGTCATGAGCAATGGCGGACCGGTAAACGCAACCACCACCGTCAGCTATTACATCTACAACAGCGCATTCAAGTACTTCCGATTTGGCTACGCGGCCGCGGCGTCCATTGTGCTGTTCGTCATCATCCTGATTTTCACGCTGATCCAGCAACGCCTGGTCAGCCCGGACGAGAAGTAGTCGTGGCGCAAACCTCACTCGATGCCCAGGTTACAGCGCGTGCCCGACAGCGGGCGCTCCGGAGGCGGGCGGGCATCGCCGGCCGCAAGACGCTGGCAATGTTTGTCGTCATTGTCGCGTCGATGCTCTTCGTCGGGCCCTACCTTTGGTCGTTGTCCATTTCCTTCCAGCCGCCCGGCGACGTTTTCAGCTGGCCTATCCAGCTATTGCCTGACCCCGCGACGCTGGAGAACTATCGTCGCCTGTGGACCGAGATCCCGTTTGCACGTTGGCTGCTGAACAGCAGCATCATCGTTATCTGTGTGACGGTCAGCAACGTGTTACTGGCGTCGCTAGCCGGCTACGCTTTCGCCCGCATCGAGTTTCCGGGACGGCAGTTTCTGTTCTACTGTTTCCTGGCAACACTGATGATCCCGGGCCACGTTACGCTTGTACCGAAGTTCATGCTTCTCAATCACTTCGGCATGATCAACACCTACCAGGGCCTGATCATCCCGGGCATCGTCCAGGTGTTCGGCGTCTTCCTGATGAAGCAGTTCTTCGAGACGCTGCCGCGTGAACTGGAAGAAGCGGCCCGCATCGACGGCTGCAGCCGCTTCCAGACATTCTGGAAAATCATTCTGCCCGTGTCGAAGCCCGCCCTTGTCGCTCTGGCGATCTATACCTTCCAGGGTGCCTGGAACGATTTTCTGTGGCCGGTGATCGTCACAACGACGCCGGATATGTATACGTTGCCGCTGGGTATGGCGATGTTCCGCTTCGAGTTCAAGGTCGAATGGACCATGCTGATGGCCGGCTCTGTCTTGCTGTCTTTGCCCATGCTCATCATCTTCATTTCTTTTCAACGCCTGTTCATCCAGAACGCCGCGACCAGCGGCACCAAGGGCTGATCGGCTGAGGACCTGCCTGTGTCGGGTGTAGCGCTCAAGAACGTAACGAAGACTTACCCCAACGGCTACGCAGCCGTTAAGGGAACCTCACTGGAGATTCGTGAGGGCGAGTTCGTCATTCTTGTCGGCCCGTCGGGCTGTGGAAAGAGTACCTTGCTCCGCATGATCGCCGGACTGGAAGATGTAACTTCAGGCGAGATCGTTATTGGCGACCGCGTCGTTAACGACGTTGCTCCGAAGGATCGAAACATCTCGATGGTGTTTCAGAACTACGCGCTCTACCCGCACATGACCGTCCGCCAGAACATGGCGTTTGCGCTCAAGCAGGCAAAGTTCCCCAAGGCAGAAATCGATAAGCGCATCGCGCACGCGGCCGAGATTCTCGGACTCGATGAGATGCTCGATCGAAAGCCCAAGGAGATGTCTGGCGGTCAGCGCCAGCGGGTTGCTGTCGGTCGGGCAATCGTTCGCGATGCCGAGGTATTTCTGTTCGACGAGCCGCTGTCAAACCTCGATGCGAGCCTTCGTTCTCAGATGCGAACCGAGATTGCGAAGCTGCATCAGCGGCTTGGCAAGACGATGATTTACGTGACTCACGACCAGGTCGAAGCAATGACCATGGCGGACCGCATCGTTGTCGTCAAAGAGGGTGATGTGCTGCAGTTTGATTCGCCGCTGGATATCTACCGCGAACCGGTCGACGAATTCGTGGCGGGATTTATCGGCAGCCCATCGATGAACCTGATCCCGGGACGGATCGAATCCGGCAGCTCGGGCGCCCGGTTCGTCGACGAATCCGGGGCACTGTCATTCGACGTGCCGGCCCAGGTTGCCGGGCAATTCAGCCTCTCTTCGGGCAACGGCGTGAATCTCGGCATTCGTCCGGAAGATATCTATCTCGGCCAGGCGGACACCGACGCGCCCAGCTTTGTGCCGTTGCAGCTAACGGTCGATGTCCTCGAGCCCATGGGTAATGAAGTCATCGTGCATAGTCGGATGAAGGATAGTGCTGATGCCGCTGTTATCTCACGCGGCAGGCTCGACGAACTGCCCGCTATCGGCAGCCGTCAACTTGCCAGCATCGATCTCGGCAAGGCCAGTTTCTTCGATGCCGACTCCGGGCGTTCGCTTCGCGGCGCTTGAGGTTGGGGGTCAGGCGAGTCTCAGCGGTAGTTGTCGAATTCGCTGCCCCGTTGCGTGAAACACCGCGTTGGCGATGGCGGCCGCGGTCGGCCCCTGCGCGGCTTCGGCCACACCCAGCGGCGGCTCGTCGGGTCGATTAATCAGCTCGACCTCTACGTGGGGTACTTCATCAAAGCGGAAGATCGGGTAGCTCGCCCAGTCGAGGCTTCGCTTGCCGCGTTGGTCAAAGCGCACCTGCTCTTTGAGCGCCCAGCTTGATGACTGGACGATGCCGCCCTCAAGCTGAGCGATGGCGCCGTCCGGGTTGATGATCAGTCCCGCGTCGCAGGTCGCAACCGCCCTGTCGATACGAATGTCACCATCGTCGATCGAAACCTGCGCCAATACCGCAAACCAGGCGCCGGTATTCTTGTAGCGTGCAAAGCCGATACCCCAGCCCTCACCATCGCCGCTCTTCGGGCGATTCTCCCAGTTGCTTATCGCCGCCAGTCGTTCGAGCACTTCGGCTGCGCGCGCATCATCAAGATGGCGCAGGCGGTACTCGATCGGGTCGACGCCGGCCTCGGCCGCGAGCTCGTCCATGAAGGATTCAATCGCAAAGATGTTGCCAAAGGCGCCGAGACCGCGGAGCGCCGACACGCGCATGGGGACGTCGGTCAGCAGGTGCTTGCGAACCGTGGTGGCGTCGAAGGCGTAGTAGGGCACGCTGTTGCGGTCAGCGCCGCCGTTGGGCTGGGCTATCGTCTGTACCGGTGGCAGGTCCATTGCCGCTTCGCGCTGCAGGGGATAGATCATGTTCGCCGCATTGATCGGATCGCGCGGGCGGCTCGTGTGCGGGTAACTCCACAGGTCGTAATTCCAGCGCCGGATCGTCGCATCGTCATCGAGCTCGGCTTCGATCTCTATGTTCATCGCCGAGCCGTAGGGCTCCCAGGCCATTTCGTCCTTGCGCTCCCACTGCAGGCGAATGGGTCGCCCCGGTACGCGCATCGCAATCGCCGCCGCGTCGTACGCAGCGTCGTCTGCACCGTTGTGGCCGTAGCCACCGGAGGCTTCCTTGTGAATGCAGCGCACCTGGTCTTCTTCGAGCCCCATGACGTGGGCGATGCCGCGCTTCAACGGGTACATGCCCTGGGCGTGGCTCCAGACGGTCAGGCGCTCGCCGTCGTAGTGTGCGACGGCGGCGGAAGGCGCCATGGATGCGTGGGCAAGAAAGGGTTTCCGGTATTGGCGAGCCACTACCTCGCCCTTTATCTCGTCGGCATCATCCGCTGACAGAATAGTCTCCGTTCTCGCTTCGGCGGCCTTCATGTGTTCGAAGAATGTATCCGGATCCGGAATGTCCTCCGGGTTCTTCCAGACCACGCTGCCTGCGATTTCCTGTGCCGCTCGACGGGCCTGCCCCTCGCGCTCGGCCAACACCGCGACAAAGTTTCCGTCCCTCAGCACCTCAACGACTCCGGGAAGGCCAGCGGCCGTCTCGAGGTCGATGTCATCGAGCGAGCCGCGTTCGAAATTCGGCCGCACGATGCGGGCATGCAGCATGTCGGGAAGCCGCATGTCCTGAAGATAGCTTTCGGCACCAAAGACCTTGCCGGGGATGTCGAGGCGCTCAACGGATCGCCCCACCGTTTCGTAGTCCTCGACGCGCTTCGTCGCTTGGCCATTGCTGACCGCAAGCTCAACGGCCGTATCGCCAATCAGGTCCCAGTAGCTGAGCCCCGTCGTGTTTCCATTAGCGAGAATCTCTCCGTCCCTTACCGAGAGCGCAGTGGCCGCCTGCCCAAGCTCAGCGGCCGCACTCTCCAGCAGGTGCGTACGAACCGCGGCTGCTGCCCGTCGCGTGGGCGGTCCACTCTGCTGGACGGAAATGCTGCTGAAGGTGAAGAACTCATCGGGCGACCGATCCGTATCCACGCCGCGGAGCGCAATTCGATCGAGGCTGACGTCCAGCTCCTCGGCGGCGATCTGCGCCATTGCCGTGCCGATGCCCTGGCCGAACTCGACCTTGCCCAGAAAGAGTTCCACTTGCCCGTTCGCGTGAACGGTCAGCCGATTGCTGCCAATGACCGAACCGCTGGCGTCGCTCGACTGGCTATAGGCGGGCAGGCTGATCAGTACCGTGACGGCGCCACCGGCTTTGAGAAACTCGCGACGCGTGCTCATGATCCTGCCTTCCGGCCGTCGGCGGCGGCGCGCAGAATGGCCCTGATCATGCGCGGCTGTGCGCCGCAGCGGCACAGGTGACCGGAAAGCGCCTGCCTTACCTCGGCCTCCGTCGGTGATGGATTGCTGTCCAGCAGGGCCGCGGCCGTCGTGATGATGCCGCTGGCGCAGTAGCCGCACTGCAGCGCCTGCTCCTCGATGAACGCGGTTTGCAGCGGATGAGGGTTATCGGGAGTGCCAAGACCCTCGAGCGTCGTCACCTTCCTGCCGGCAACCGCCGCAACCGGCGTGACGCAGGAGAATAGCGGCTCGCCATCCAGCAGTACCCGGCACGCCCCGCACTGTGCGAGACCGCAGCCGAACTTCGGACCGTTGACTTCGAGATCGTTACGCAGCGCTTCGAGCAGCGGCATGTCCGCGTCGACGTTAACGCTGGTGGCCTCGCCGTTCAGGGTGAAATCGATCTTCATGACGGCGCCTGCTCAACAAGCGCCGGGAGTCTTCGGTGTTTCATCTCTGCATGTCCTCCCCGGAACATGGCTTGAGTGTGTCGCACCAGCGATTGGTTCAGAGTAGCTCGCGCACACGATCAGCGATGCGGGCACCTCGGGTGCCGTAGCCAAACACGTCAGCAAACGATCCGTCCCGGTCCATCAGGAAAACGTAGGCCGTGTGATAAATGTCATCGAGTCCGCCGTCACCACCGCTGGCCGCCGTGCCGCCGTAAGTCACGTTGAACGCCTCGGCTGCCGCAGCGACCTGCGCTTCCGTGCCGGTGAGGCCGGTGATCGACGGGTGAAACGCGCCGACATACTCAGCGAGACTCTCAGGATCGTCGTGTGCGGTGTCGATGCTGATGAACAGGGTTTCAACGTCGGTGCTCTTGTCGCCTAGAGCGCCCAGCGCCGAGCGTACTTCGAGCAAGGTCGTCGGGCAGACGTCGGGGCAGCGGGTGAAGCCGAAAAACACGAGCCGCAGGCGTCCGTCGTAACTGGCTTCGGTCACCGTCGCGCCGCGGTGATCCACGAGCTCAAACGTTCCGCTGACCACCTCTTCGCCGCCAGCGGCCGAGACGATCGTCAGGCAGAGAACAGTGAGCAGGCGTCGCAGCATGGTTCAACCGCCTAGTGACAAAGATTGTTGGATATGGCGAGCGCCGCAGGACCAATATCCAGCGGCAGCGAGTCGATCGTGGCCAACCGTTTGCGACTGCGCATATCGAAAAACGCGATGGCGCCGTCACCCGGCAGCGGCACGGCCAGGGTCTTCGAGTCTGACGTCACGATGGCCGCCTCCGGGCCTTCGGCGACCGTTTCACGCGCCAGTTCGCGCCCGTCGGCAATGCTCAGGAACTGGATGTTGCCGTCGCTGCCAACGACGGCCGCGACGGTATCAATCCAGCCCGGGTTGATGGACGCGGGTTTAATCACAGACGCGGCGGTGTAGGCAATCTGGCCGGTCATCGTTGAGATAGCGGTGATGGTAGCCCTCGTGGCATTGGGCACCAGCATGTACTGACCATCGGATGTGCCCCAGGGCCTCTCTGGCTCGCCACCGACGGAGATCGTGTGCAGCACGCGAAACGCTTTCAGGTCGACGACGAGCACCTGGCCGATGTCGGCGTTGCTGATGAAACCGAGGCTACCGTCCACGCTTCTCGACAGCGCCGACAGTCGATGCCCGTCCCGGGCCAGTTTCAGTTCGCGTCGCTCGGACCAGAGGTCGAGCGAGTTGACCGTGCCCGTCGCGGCGTCGGTCCAGTAGACGATGGAGCCATCCGGGTTAAAGGTGATATCGCCCAACGGCGAGACGCCCTCGGCGGAGACGAGGATCTTGCGGCGCTTCACGGCGTGCACTTGAAGGATGCCGGCCTCTCGATCGACGACCGCGACGGTCTCGCCAATGGGGCTGACCTTGACCAGGTCCGGGCGAATCTCCAGCGGGTAGTCGTAGCCGTCGAGCGATTCGGACTGCAGGTCGACCAGGGTCAGACTTTGGTTGTCGAGGTGTGATACGACCAGCGCGCTTAGTGCGTCCGATGCGGCGACCGCGTCCGGTTTGCTCGTGACCGCAATGCGCGATGCGGTTTCCTGCTCTTCGAGGTCAATAATGAAGATTGACTGGTCGGAAGCGCTGGCGACAAACGCGTAGCGAGCGCCGTCGTCAAAGCGGGCATGCGCTGACCCCATCGTCAGGAGTCCTGCCAGCATGACCGCAAACAGGCCGCGCACTAGCTCAGCCCCAGGAACGGATACAGGAAGTCGCTCAGGGTATGGAACTGGTCGGTAATCAGGATCAGGCCAAAGGCCATGATGATGATCATGCTGACCATGCCGATCTGTGGTGCGAACGCCTGGATGCGGGACAGCACCGGCAGGGTTCGGCTCAGGAACACGGCAGCCAGCAGGAACGGCACAGCGATGCCCAGCGAGAAGGCCAGCATGATACCGGCGCCGACGGCCGCGCTGCCGATCGAACCAACATAAATGAGCAGGGTCGCGATAATGGCGCCGCCGAAGCAGGTCAGGCAGCCCAGCGAAAAGCCGGCGGCGACCAGCGCGGAACCCAGGTATCCCCAACGACCCTCGGCAGGCTCACGAATTGATGCCGGGACGACGCGGCACACCAGCGGCGCGCGGGTACGAATGCCAACCCACAGGCCCATAAGCAGTACCAGGATTCCGGCAATGACCGTCAGGGTCGGGCTCCAGACGGCAAAGAACATCTGCATCTCTTTCCCGGCACGGCCGATGAGCGCACCGGTGACGGTGAACAGCGCCGTAAAGCCGGTAACGAAAGCAAGTGACGTCAGCAACAGCTTTCGTCGTGACTCTGCCGGCATCGTGGCGCCGCTTTGCTGCAGGCCGTTGGCGGAGAAGCCGGTTAGCGTGACGACGTAGACCGCAAGGAGCTGCAGCAGGCAGGGCGTCAGGACAAACGACAGGAGCCCCGCGGACACGCCGGTGATCATCCACGGCGTCCACGCACTGTTGTCGAGCAGTTCCTGCGGGTACTCGATAGGCAGCTGCCACTCAAAGCGGCGCGCCGCGTTGCCCGGGTCCCAGGAGTTCACCAGTTCAAGCTCGAGCTTCGTCGATGACTCTGTGATCAGCGGGTTGCCGTCGTCATCGAAGGCCGGGAATCGTATCGTGACGTTGCGGTGGTGATAGACCTCCAGCGGTCCCTCCACATCGTCAGTCGTATACTCCCTGCCGTCGATCGACAGCGTCGCGACCGGCAGCGCCACCGGCAGGTCCTCGATATGCGTCGTCTCTGTGACGATAAAGACGTGATAAAGATCGGGCCGGTACTCGTTCACCGTCTGGGCGCGATCGGTGACTTCAAAAAACTTTGGCGTGGCGAACAGGACGTCGACCTGGGCTTCGCCGACGCCAAAGGTTGTGCGGTTCAGGAACTTGCCGATGGTGATGGAATCCTGTAGCCGCTCGGCCTTGACGTCCGCGCCCACGTTCTGGATCAGGTCCATGTCGCGGACGAAGTAGGGGAACACGAGCCAGGTCGAGGCGATAACCAGCGCTATAACGATGGCCGCGAAGGCCATCGCCGGTTGTGCACGCGTTTCCCAGTGGGCCGTCGTCATTGATCGTCTCGATCAGTCCCGGGTCAGCGCTGCCGTCTGGCTGCCATTGACCTTGATGGTGAAGGACTCGCCGTCAAGCTTGCAGTCGGTGCAGTAGAGACTGAACTCGCTGCCGCCGGCCGGTGCCTCCCATTCAAAGCTGGCCACCGAACGGCCGGGAATCGTGAAGGAGTCGATGCCCATGTTGTCGCTGGCATAGGTTGCCTCGGAGATGCCGGCGTTACGAATCACGACCTGGACCTTGTCCCCGGCGGTGACCGAAGTCTCTTCCGGCAGGAAACGTCCGCGCTTGGACAAGGTGCGCGCGATGGTCAGGGACCCGAGGTGCTCCAGGTACTTCGTCACGTCAGCGATCTGTTCGTCGGTAATCGCCATGCGCACCGCAACCATCTCACCAATGCCTTCGATGGCGGCGCGGATCATGCCTTCGTTGGCGCCGCGGATGTAGGGACCGACGCCGAGATCGCCTTCGGCAAAGTCGCCGTGGCAGCTCTTGCAGCCGATGCCGGCAACGCCGTCGAACACGGCGCGGCCCGCTTCGAACTCGGCCGGCGTCTGCACCGCCGCCGTAGAGCCGGCGACACCGAGCTCACCGCTGATGAGCTTGCGCTTGGTCTCCAGCGCCTCACCCTGCAGGCCGTTGTGATCGGAAACCGTCACGCCGGGTGCGTCCCAGCCGTCCGGGTAGGTGACAAAGGCGCCGGAATGCGTGCTGCCGCCGTTCGGCAGGGGAATACGCGCCGAGACTTCGCGCGTGTCGAGATCGAAGACGACGACTTCGAAGCTGGCGTTGCAGCTGATCCACATCTCGTTGGCGTCCGGATCCGGGTGCAGGGTGCCGTGGTCACCGCGAACGCAGCCGGTGTAGATCTGGTCCATGGAGCGGGCGCCGGCGACATCCATGGTATTGGCGTCGACCATGCCGACCATCTTGCCGCGGTTATGTGATTCCTCGCCTTTGCCGATCGTATAGATGAACTGGTCGTCCCAGCCAAAGTGATTGCCATACGGCCCATCGACGCCGGCGCGTTGCTCAACCTCGAAATGCTCTTCTTCCATGTTGACGCGCATGACGATGCTGTTGCGGGCGCCGGTGATATAGGCAGTCTTGCCGTCGACGGTGTAGGACACCCAGACCGGCGCGCTGTCCGGTACCCGAAGCCACTTCTTCACCTTCCAGTTTTCCGGGTCGATGATCCAGATCGGGTTGTCGGTCAGCTCTTTACGCATGTCGAAGTCGCGGTAGCGGCCGGTACCAATAATCTGGTCACCATCCGGCGAGGCAAAGTACAGGTAGCCTTCACTGCCCTGTTCCTGGTGCGAGATGCTGCCGACCGCTCGGTTGTCGTCGTCCGGGTCGAGCACGAACATCGGCTGCGACCAGCCGTAGAGAATGACGCGCTGTTCGCCATCGGGCGTGCGATAGGCCGAGGCGTGGTGTGCCTGGCCCTGCAGACGAATGACCTTGTCGATCTTCAGGGTGCGGGCGTTGATGACGAGGAAACGGCCCGCGTGTTCGCCCATGGTCATGAACGAGCCTTCGCCGGTGGGCAGGTAAATCCATTTTCCATCCGGTGAGGTGCCGAGGCCGTGCGGTTCGAAGACGTTGGTCCAGCCCCACTCGAGGACGTCGTAACTCTGGCTGGCGACAACCTCGCGCGTATCGGCGTCGATGATCGCGAGGCCCGGCAGGGTCACGCCGCTCAACAGCCCGCCATAGCCGGGGCCTTCGGTGGTGATGAACACGGTGGGGTGTTCTTTGGGATCCCAGAGCGCCGGTCCGCTGGAATCGAACTGGTATTCGAGCTCGACGCCGACTTTCTCGGACCACTCGGTTGCCCAGCGTTCCTTCTGTCGTTCCGTGGCCTTTTTCGGTGCGTCGGCAAGCGCGTTACCCGCCAGAGCCCAGCAGGACAACAAACAGCCGGGCACGGCGCGTCTCGAATCGCGGTTCAATCATTGGACCTGTCCT
Organism: uncultured Woeseiaceae bacterium; assembly: GCA_964522355.1. Lineage (GTDB taxonomy): Bacteria > Pseudomonadota > Gammaproteobacteria > Steroidobacterales > Woeseiaceae > JBFGFX01. The sequence goes on from CAZFVT010000004.1 coordinate 13,873, forward strand.
CAATAATAAGATTTATGTTCTGTTCGTTCGTCGCAAAAGCAAACGGCAGCCATCGACGGCTGCCGTTCACCTGCGAGCTTTCGCACTTTACCTAGTTAAAGTCGTAAGTCGCCGTCAGACCGTAGTTTCGCTTACCGCGGAATGCCGCTGCAAACGTACTACAACACGGACTGGGCGGGCCGAAGTTGGCGATATCCCAATCTTCACGAAGATTCCTGCCCCACAAAGAAATATTCAGGTTCTCGGCCGAGCTGATCCAGGTGATTCGCGCGCCCCAGTCGTTGATCTGCGGGCGCAGGCGCAGCGGCGGATCGGTAAAGCGGTTCGACGTCTGGTTGAAAACGTCGCTGCGGCCACGGGCATCCGCGCGCAGGATCAGGTCGCTGCCGCCGGGCAGGTTGATGGTGTACTCACCCATGATGTTGTAGGTCCACTCCGGGGCACCGGCCGGGCGGGCACCTTCGAGGTCGAAGACCTCACCCGTTTCCGGATCTATGGCACCGGTTGGATCGAGGGTGTCTTTCATTTCGGCATCGAGGATGGCGAAATTGGCGTTCACCAGGAAGTTGTCGGTTACCAGCATGGTGCCGTCGAATTCGAGTCCCAGGGTTTCCACAGAACCTACGTTGCTGATCAGGCCGACGAAAGCCTGGCCGACGGGCACGAGGTTAATCGTCTGGACATCCTCGACCTCCAGGAAGAAGGTCGTCACGGCGTACTGGAAGCGTTCCGCCGAGCCCTTGATGCCAAGTTCGAAGTTCGTCGAGGTCTCCGGTTCGACGATGACCGAGGCCTGGTCCGAGTTAAGGGCATCGGGCTGGAACGTGCCGCTCTTGAAGCCTTCCGAGTACAGCGCGTAGAAATTCATGCTGTCGTTAATCGCAAAGTCCCATGACAGCTTGGAGATGTAGTCGCTCCATGAATCCGACACCGTGCTGTTGAAGAACGCCGGGTTGTCTTCGCTGCCGCAGGGCGTCGGCGGGCCCGCATTCGTGCAAAGCGGGTCTGAACCGTCTTCGAAGGGAATCGTGATACCCGGCAGGCCAACGAGCTGGCGGTTGACACCCCAGCCGCGGGCGCCGGTGTCGTAATCCTTCTCATCATTCACGTAGCGTCCGCCGTAAGTAATCGTCGAGCGGTCACTGATGTCGTAGCTGAGCTCGGCGAATACCGACCAGCTGGTCGTCTCGTTCGTGCCGCCGGTTTCGCGGGTGGTTGGTACAAACGGGCCGCCGCGCGCGTCGCGCTGCTGGAACTGGTTTTGCTCACGCCGGGTTTCCTCGTCGCGCAGCAGGTAGATGCCCGCCAGCCACTGGAAACCATCGGCACGGGCAATGTTGTCGAGCCGAAGCTCGGTGCTGATCATGTCGCCTTCGTTCTGCACCAGCTGCCAGCTGACGTCGTTCGGCGTGCCAACGAGGTCCATAAGGCTGTCGGTCTCACCGTCCATGAAGCCGGTGATCGAGGTGATCGCCAGGTCATTGTCGAGCGTCCAGACCAGCTCCGCTGAGGCGGTCAGGATGTCGCGATCGGTGTGGAAATCGACCGGGTCCGGAAAGCCGGGCTGGGTTGGCGGTGAGATCTCCAGTTTGAAGACGTCCGAGCAGTCGTCGAAATAGGTTTCCTGGTAGGGCGGGCTGGTGACGTAAGGTATCGAGCAGTCACGGCCGTTCGGCTGCTGGAAGCCGTGGCGCACCGGCGCTTCGTCGCGGTCCTCGCTGTACTCGAGTTTGAAGAGACCGCTGAACGATTCGCTGGGCTCGAACAGGATCTGGCCGCGCAGTGCGGTGTTCTGCTCGCCGTTAAGGCCATCACCCGTGGATATGGATTCCGACTCGCCGTCTTCCTGGACGTGGTTGAAGGACAGCCTGAAGGCGGTCGTGTCCGAGATCGGTGTGTTCCAGTGGCCGCGCAGCTCATAGCGCTCCTGCGTGCCAACGGTGGCCTGGACCCGCGCCGTATTTTCCTGGGTCGGGCGGTTGTTCACGAAGTGAATAAGGCCAACCGATGCATTTCGGCCGAACGCGGTGCCCTGCGGGCCACGCAGCACTTCCACCCGCTGCATGTCAAAGAGCGGCGGCGACTTCATGAAGTCCTTGGTGATGATGACGTTGTCGACCACCGTCTGGATCGAGGCCTCGCTGGATGCGTTACCGGGTGTTGGCGCGATGACGCCGCGCATGGACGCGACGGGCTGCATTTTGCTGAACGATTCCCAGGTCGCGCCCGGCGTGTAGGCGAGGATGTCGTCCTGCTTGTCGATGCGACTGTTCTGAATGAAGTCGCCGGACATCACGTTGACGGCAACCGGCGCGTCGGTCAGGGATTCTTCGTATCGGCGAGATGTGACGATGATTTCTTCGAGTGTTTCTTCTTGCTGTGCGAATGCAAAGTCTGCGGGCGCTAGCACGCTGGCGCCTATAGCGGCAGCGACGCTAAGTCGTAGATAGCTGTTCATGGCTCCCCCCCGGAAGTGTCTGTCAGCAAAATCGTATAATTACGATATTTCGAATATAGAAAATCGTTAAAACTTTCGCAATCCTTAAAATATCGTTATTTCCTTCGGGTAAGCAGAAAGCCATTGATTTCATGGAGTTTTTGTTCCCAACATCCACTTTCCCCAGTAAGAAGACCCGACGGCGGGAGCGAATATCACAGGAATATCGAAAATAATCCGCTGATAAGGGAATTGTCGTTACTTGCGATTCGGCCTAAGCGGACCGTGTCCACACGGCCAATCAGGGGCGAAGTGGCATCGGGCGGCCATGCTCCAAAAGCAGGTAAGCTGCTCCCGAGCGATCAAACGGCAATGCCATGAATAAGTTGCTGGAACAGCTGAAGAGCGCCGAAGTCGACCTGCAGCGGCCGGAGATTCGTCGCGATGCCCGAACAGCGGGAGCTTATCTCCATGAGTCGTTTATCGAATTCGGTCGCTCAGGGCAGATCTATGATCGAACCCGAATGCTCGAGATGCTGCAAACCGAGGAGCCCCGCGGGCGGATCGTTTCGCAGGACTATGCGGTGGCTCGCCTGGACGAGAACGCGGCCTTGCTCACCTACAGAACCGCGGTCGTTGAAGGACCCGGGAGCCTGCACCGACACACTCTGCGAGCGTCGCTTTGGATAAAAACGCCGAATGGCTGGAAGCTACGCTTTCATCAGGGAACACCAACCGACGCGTTTCCCATCGACGAAGGCTAACCGGCTGCGCCGCGCCACGGCGGGCATCCGATTCTGTTATAGACTGCCCGCTCCAGACTGATCTTCCACGGGCATGCGGTTCAGTCGCCGATATGGAGGCTAGCTATGAGATCAAAGTCTCTTGGAGTTACGGCGGTGTTTGTGTCGTTGGCAGGCCTGATGGCTCACGATGCGGCCGCGCAGTCCAGCGCGCCAGATCAGATCGATCCCGAGATGATTGGCGACTGGGAACTTGTTTCCATTATTGAGCGAGGCGTTGACGTCACGGAAACGGCCGGCGTAATCGATGGCTCCGAGCTTTACGTCTACACGTTCAACGCCGACGGTACTTTTTCGATTACCGCCGGCGGGCGTTGGTTTGAATCGGGCACCTGGGCGGCTGATCGCGATACTGAGCCCATGTGGTTCGACCACACACCCACTGAGGAGGCGGACAACTCCGAATACATAGGGGAAGTCTCGAAAGGCATCTACGAAGTCGGAAGCGATGTTGCAAAAATCTGCATCGCAGATGACCCACCCGACCAACGGCCGTCCACATTCGATACGAACGCGTGCTTGCTGTTCATCCTCAGACGGGCATCGAGTCAGCAACCGTAGTCGGGACGGGCCACTTTGCGCAGCGGCCCGCCCCGAGAGTTTGCCGGGAACCAGGCCTCAAATTCACGCCCCGGCCTGTTTCGGCAAGTATGCCGTCGTCAGCGCTAGCCAGCGACCTTAAGCTTCAGCATGTCAGCCGTACCAAAGGCTGTGTAGATCCCGGTGGTAACGTCAGCCAGATGCTGGTTGTAGGCCTCGATCGGGTCACCCATGCCCATCTTGTCCACCACCGTTCGAAACGGCCGCTCACCGGCCGGAGTGTCGACCAGTCTGGTGATGGCCTCGGCGACCAGCGCCGGGTCCTGCGCCGGATTGGCGGCCAGGGCTTCTTCAAAACCGGCAAGCGCGGCAGCCGGAGCGCCGGCGAAGTCGCCGTAGTCAGCGTCTCGCGACGTATCGCTTGGCTTCATCAGCCGCTCAACAAACGAGGTCGGGAAGCCACCGGGTTCGACGAGGCAGGAGTCAACGCCGAAGGCGGACAGCTCAGTACGATAGTTCTCTGCCATGGCTTCGAGTGCCCACTTGCTTGCGTTATAGGGTCCGTAGAACGGGATCGTGATGCGACCCAGCAGGCTGGAGACATGCATCAGCAAGCCTGAGCCCTGCTTCCGAAACAGCGGCAGCACCGCGCGGTTCATACGCTGCACGCCAAACACGTTGATGTCGAACAGTCGCTGCATGTCTTCAGCCGTGTAATTCTCCTGCAGGCCCATAACGCCGATGCCGGCGTTATTGATCAGCACGTCCAGACCCCCGGCGGCACCGATCGCGGCGGCTACGCCGGCCGTCACGCTGTCGTTGTCGGTCACGTCTATGTCGACGGTATGCGCGCCGGCCGATCGAAACGCCTCGGCGACCGACTGGTTGCGGCCATCCAGGTCGCGCATCGAGGCGACGACGGTGTGACCGCTTTCCAGCAGAGCACGAGTCGCCAGTTCGCCAAAGCCGCCGTTCGCGCCGGTAATCAGAATTCGTTGAGTCATCAGTGCTTCCTTTTTTCACAGATGTTTGAAGATGGGGGGATTCTCCGTAGTATCCGAATAATGAACAACAGAAGAATAATGAATCCAAAGTTTCCTGAATGAGAACAATAAATTTCCAGGAACTACGGGTTTTTCGCGAGATAGCGAAAGCCGGAGGCATCACCGCCGCGGCGACGCATCTCGACATGGCCAAGTCCGCCGTCAGCAAGCAGCTCAGCCGGCTGGAGACACGGTTGAACGTGAAGCTGGTCGCCCGGAGCTCCCGGCGGGTGTCACTGACTCGCGAAGGCGAACGTCTGCTGCCAAGGATTGAGTCGATACTCGCCGAGGGCGCCCGCCTGGTTGAGGACGCGCAGGAGGAGTCCTTCAGAACGGCCGGCGCCGTTCGCATTGCCGCCACCCCGGACTTCGGTGCTCTCGTTGCCAGGCGCTTCCTGCCTATGCTGCTGGATCAATACCCCGAGCTCACCGTCACCATGCAGCTCGATTACGGCTTTGAAGACCTGCAGGACCCCGGCATCGACCTCGCCATTCGTATTGGTCGCATCAACGACGACAGGCTTGTCGTGCATCCACTTGGCGAATTCCGCCGCATCGTTGTTGCGACACCGGCAATCGCGAAAGAGAACTTGCTAAAGCACCCGTCCGATCTGTCTTCCGTCAACTGCCTGACCTTTTCCGGTAAATCGGTGACGAACGAATGGACCCTGGAGCATCAAAAGAAGAAGGGACGTCGCGAACAGGTTCCGGTTCAGGGGAGCATTGCCGTAAGGGGATTTGGTGCTTTAGCGGGGCTTGCCGAGACGGGCAATGGTGTCGGTTGCCTGCCTACGTTCCTGGTTGCTGACGCGATTGCTGATGGCCGGCTGGTCCACTGCCTGCCCGAGTGGGCGTCGCGGCCGTCGCCGGTTTACCTCGCGCATCGCTTTGGTGCGGACCGGATTGCCCGCGTCCGGGCGGTGATCGACGTGGCGAAGGTGGAGATTCCCGAATACCTGAATTGACCATCGGGTTCTGATTGCGAGATGGGTACACTGTTTTAGTTAGGCATTGTCGACAGCGACAAAGGGTTCGGTACATGTTTGGTTTGCTAACAGGCTTCGGTCTGATCTGTCTTTTTCTCGGCATCACCAGCCTCCGCCAGGCTCGAGAGCATTATGCGAAAGGCCAGAAGGCGGACGCAGTGGTTGTCGATATCGAGGAGATCTCCTGGTATCCCGGCGGCAGCGGCCCGCAGGCTCATGGCTTTCGAGCCGTTTACAGCTACCGCGACCAGGCGGGCAACGAGCATCGTTTACCCGGCGGCACCAAGTCCACATCCAAAGCCGGGTTCACCCTGGGTGAGCACAAGACGATTGTCTACGATCCGGACTCTCCGACAGAGGTCCTGGACGAAAGCAGCAAGGTCTATGCGAGCGGCGCGTTTTATCTGGTTATGGCCGTGGCGATGATCGTTGTGGGCATTCTGGGGTTTCTTAACAACTGGTAGCGCTGACCGGAATCAGTCCATGGGACGCTTTCTCCAGAGATTGAAGACCATAGCGATGCTGTCTCTACTCGGGCACTCAAATACGAACCGGATTCGACGCCGTGGCAAGTAAGATCCGAGCATCAACGAAGAAGCTCCTGGAACCTGCTATGCAGGCGCTCGGCTTTAACGTTAGCTATCCACACTTCCAGCGGAAGCGGGACGGCCGATTGGACCTTGTCAGCCTGGAACACGATAAGTGGGGCGGCGGTTTCTTTCTCGAATTTGCCGCCCTCGATGCTGGCGACCTGACGACGTCCTGGGGCGAGGTCGTGCCCGAGGCGAAAGTAAACGTGGCGTACACGGATCCTTCGACCCGGGCGAGACTGATGGCGGTGCCGGCTGATGCTGATTCGCGCGAGCGGTATTTTCGCTACGAGGAGTTTGCTGATGATCGGGGTCAGTGCGACGACCTTGTTAGCGAGCTCGTTAACCTGTTGCCTCAGGTTGACGATTGGTTGGACCGTGGTGAGGTGGGGCCGAATGTCGTTCCGTTCTCGAGGTCGTAACCCAGCTCTCAAGAACCATTAACCGCCTCTGACTGTGGGCAACTGATCGAATTCGAATCGACGTAGAACACACCGTGGGAGCGGCTTCCAGCCGCGATTGAGCTTTGAATCGCGGCTGGACCGCTCTCGGCCATCCATGGCCTTCGCGGCATTAATGCTTCCTGCATGTCAAGCCGCTCCTACGGTGAGAAACGAACAGCCGCTCTTGGCCGTAAGTCGTCGTTTCCGCATGCTAATGTAGAATGTCCGCTAGTGACCCAAACCAGACGCTGGCACATCGCCCTATGGCGCTACTACTCTCCGACAAATTTGACCGAGATCTCGGCACTATTTCGTCACTGAAAAATATTGACGGTGGAGCCGTTGGTCGCTTTTCGCCGGGGCGCAATTTCGCCGAGGTCGAGCCGCTGTTTGCCAAGTACGAGTCTCATGTTTCAAGGGGCGACGGCTCAGCAAACGAGATCTTGTCATCGCTCGTAGACCTTGAGCCAAAGGTCATCGACGCAGGCGGTGGGGTCGACTACTACCTCGTTGCGATCATCTCCGATTTACCTAAAGGTCGGACTGTAACCTTAGTTGAAAAGAACGACTGACGGGCCGCTTTTGGCCGATAGAAGCCCTAAAACACCGTATCCGAAAGCAGACACTCGGCGACTGCACTTGAAAAAGCGGACCTCAGACCAGCCAACCACCTACCACCGAAACTGAGCTTCCAGCCCGGCGGCAATATTCTCGCGCGGCCCCGCCCGCCTATCGTTAACTCGGTACTCGCCTACGACAAAGATGTTTTTCCAGATGCGGTGGCCGAACTGGAACTCGGCGATGATGGGATTGTCCGGCACGTCCGGGCGCTGCTGTTCGTCGAACACCTGGTCGACGAAGCCGAACAGGTAGAAGTCGTCGGTGAAGTTCCAGCGGAAGAAGTGCTCCAGGCCCCAGCTCTTTTCGTCGTCGACGTCGAGGCGGGCGGCCTGGAACGTCAGTCGGTAGATAATTCCGACCTTGCGAAACCAGTCGCTCCAGGCGGCCGTATTGTGGATGCGCCAGCCGACGCCGAGCTGGTAGAAATCATTGCCGTCGCCATTAACGATCACGCCCTGGAAGTTGAAGTCGAACGGCAGCTCCTTCGACAGCGCGAAGCGGAGATTCTGTTCGGATCGGTCAAACCGGGTTCCGCCTTCGGTGACGAGTCCTTTGACGTTGACGAATGAAAAGTAGGACAGGCGATCCGTAATTCGTGCGTTGATGAAAGCGCTGTAGTCAACGTCATCCGACACAGACCGCTGATACGGATAGACGCTCATGTCGATCCGGTACCTGGGCGGGGCCGAGCCCTGCGCGTGAGCGGTCGACGCCCCCGACAACACGGCAAGCAGAAGTGCGATTGCCAGTAAGGGGCGCATGCTGTTCTGCGGAGCGGCGACGAAGCGCCTAGAGCTTGGCCAGCGGACCGTAGGCGTCGATGCCGTCGTTGTTGGCACGGCGTTCGTCGAGGATAGGCAGCACTTTGTCCATCAGTGCTTTCGGCTCCCAACCATCAAGCGCCTTCGAATAGCTCGGCCGTTTCGAGACCTCTTCGAACCAGCGCATCAGGTTCGGGTAGATCTCAAGCGGCCAGCGCAGCAGATCGAAGCGATGGAAGTTCGGCATCCAGGCGATGTCGGCCAGCGAGAACTGGTCGCCGGCCATGAACGGGCGGCCGTCGCTCAGGCGGGCTTCCACGCGCAGCCAGTCGTCGTGTGCGCGGCCGACCATGTCGTGTATGCGCTCCCGCGGGAAACCGCCGCGGTACTCCTTCCAGAAGTTCTGCAGGAACTCGCTGTGCAGGCCGTTAACGATGCGCTGGTACTGCTCTTCGGAGGCCTGCGGTCCATGCTGAAAGAAAAACTCGAAGGTGCAGTACTTCAGGGCGAGCTGGGCCTTGTCGGCCTGGTCGAGGGATTCCGCGATGTCGGCCTCGAGGTGCGCCGGGCGAAAGCGAGAGTCGCCGAACTTCTCGTCCAGGTAGTCGATGATGTCGACCGAGTTGACGATGACCGTGCCATCGTGCACCAGCACCGGTACGACGCCGTTCGGATTGATCTGTTGGAATTCCTCGGTGGCGTGCTCGCCAGCCTGCAGATTCATGATGTTGCTGACGAAGTCGAGTCCGAGTTCGGCGAGCGTTATGCGACAACGCTGCGAGCAGTTCGACATGCCACCGTGCCAGAGATGCAGGCCCTTGAGTTCCTTCAGGTCTTCACGACCGGCTTCGATGATGGGCATTGCTAGTCCTCCAGGCCGCTGACGCGGGCTTGCTCGCGGGCCATGACGGCCCAGTCCAGATGTCCCTCGCCGCGCTCGATGGCGCGTGCGAGGTAGTCGCGCCAGATCATAACGCTCGGCAGCGGGACGTCCGCCGCCTCGGCGGCTTCGATAGCGAGCTCCGCATCCTTGAGCCCGATTACGGCCGTGGCGCCGTGGCCGTCCCAGGCTTTGTCGACAATGATTTTGCCGTAGACCTCATAGGCAGGTGCGCCGAACAGTCCCTGCAGCATCACGTCCAGAAACTGCTGCGGCTCGACGCCGAGCTTCTCGACGAGGCTCAAGGCCTCGCCCATGGTTTCGATGGCGCAGCCGAGCACGAAGTTGTTGGCGATCTTCACGGCGGCGGCCGCCTGCTGGCTTTCGCCAACCTCAATGATGCGCTTGCTCATGACTTCCAGCAGCGGCCGCACTTTCTCGACCGCTTCGGCGGGGCCGCCGGGAACCACGCTCAACAGCCCTTCGGCAGCGAGATCGGGCCGGCCCAGCACCGGGCAGGCAACGAAGGTCTGGCCCGCCGCATCGTGCCGCGCTTTCGCCGCATTGATCGCAGGCACGCCGTGGGTGCCCATCGCCATGTGCAGGCAGTTGTCCGGCAGGTTGGCGACGAGACCGTCGTCGGCGTCCAGCACCGCGGCCAGGATCGGGTCGCTCGGCAGCATCGAAATGACCACGTCACTTCCGTTCGCAGCGTCAGCCGGTGATGAAGCGGCAACCGCGCCGCGTGACACCAGGTCGTCGACCTGGCCGGGGGTGGGATCGGACACCCGCAATGCGTGGCCTGCGCCGAGGATTCGCCCGGCCATGCCCTGTCCCATACGGCCGAGGCCGATAAATCCGACATTCATGTAGCAGTCTTCCCTGGGTATTTTTGAGTTATTCGAAGTGGCCGCTCTGCAGGAAGATATCGGATGTAACCCGGTAGTGCTTGTGCAGCAGCGCGACAGCCAGGTCTGCGTCCCGGTTCAGTGCCGCATCCTGGAGTTCGCGGTGCTCCTCGAGCTCGTGGCGGTCGCGATATTCAACAACTTCGGCGAGGTTTCGATAACGGAAAGTGCGCATGCTCAGCTCAGCGCAAAAGTCCGTCAGCATCTTCGAGTTACAGGCAGAGAGCAGCGCCTGGTGAAAGTCCCTATGGTGAGCCTCCCAATCCGGTGAGGTGGCATCGACCGGCGTGTCCGCATTCTGGGCGGCGCGGCTGAGCCAGTGAAAAGCCAGCACAATGCGTTCCTCCCAATCCGTATCGCCATTGGCAATCGACTCGCGGAGCGCAATCTCTTCGACCCAGCAGCGTGTCCGGGTCAGCTCACTGAGTTCTTGCGAGCTGGCCGGCGGCACGCGGAAGCCACGATTCTCTTCGCGCAGCACCATGCCGTTGGCAGACAGGCGATTCAGCGCTTCGCGCAGCGGGCTGTTGCCCGTATCGTATCGTTCTATAAGGTCTTTTAGACGAAGTTTGAGGCCCGGCTTGAGTTCGCCTGTGAGAATATCGTCGTGAAGACGGTCGTAAACCGTCGAAGCGCGCGTGGAGATTCGGGGCTCATCGCCGGGTGCGTTCAGGTCGGAAACAGGTTCAGACATAATGCGAATCCACGGGAAATTGTCGATTAATAGGGTAGATATCTTACTTTCATCGATAATACTTGTACAGATTCGCCCATAATTTCGCTAATATCCCCTGCTCGATTCAATTATCGATGACATTTATGCTTAGAACGATCGCGGCCGGGCTGATCGCGCTGACCCTGGCAATGCCAGTCAGCGCTCAGCAGGGGGAGCCGGAGGAGATCGCGCTGATCGCCGTAGATTCCTACGCGACGACCGCGCTCTGGACCCTCGTCTTTGTTGAGTACTTCATTCCCGAGGTCGACCGGCGCCTTGCGGAAACCGGCAACTATCGGATTCGCTGGAACAGGGCCTTTGGCGGCACGATTGCGAAAACGCGCGGCGTGCTGGACTCACTTAAGCATGACCTGGCCGACATCGGCATCGTCACCACGCCCTATCACCCTGACAAGGTGCCGTTCCATAACCTTCCTTACGCAACGCCGCTGGTCACCTCGGATATCGAGCTGACGTCGCGAACCATGTCGGCACTCGTCGAAAAGTATCCCGTGCTTGCGGACCAGTGGGGGAATCACAACCTGAAGTTCCTGACGACCGCGGGCTCGATCGACAGCTACCAGGTTTTTACCAATTTCCAGGTGGAGGCTCTGCAGGATTTTGAGGGCCGGAAGATTGCCGGCGTCGGCCTGAACCTCCGACTGCTGACCGGCCTCGACGCGACGCCGGTGAACAGCGGTATCAGCGACTGGTACAACAACCTGGCGACCGGGCTGGTCGACGGGCTGATCGGCTGGATGGAAGGCAGCGTAGCGTATCGCCTGTACGAGGTTGCCCCATACATGGTGGATGTCCGGCTGGGTGCCGTTCCCACCAAGTCGATCGTCGTCAACGAAGACACCTGGGCGGGTCTCCCCGCGGAGGTGCAGCAGGTGCTCATCGAAACAGCCGCGGATTATCGCGACGAGCTGGCACGAGAGACCAACCGCCGATCCGAGGAAAGTCGAGTCAGATTTCTTGAGGAGGGCGGTGACATTCTTGTGTTGACCGACGAGCAGCGCCGGGAGTGGGCGATGGGCTTGCCGAACATTGCGCAGGAGTGGGCGGACGACATGGAAGAGCGCGGCATGCCCGGCAATGCCATTCTCAAGGACTACATGGACATCATGCGTGCGAACGATCAGCCGATCATGCGCCACTGGGATCGGGAATGAGCGAGCAACAATCCGGCAACGTGATCTCCCGCGGTTTCTCGCGGATTGTCGCCTCGCTTAACAGCGTCGGCGGTGTGTTGATCTTCGCGCTTGTCGTCATGATCAACCTCGACATTGCGATGCGGTTTTTCTTTAACGCGCCGATCGACGGCGTCGCGGAGATGGTTGAGCTGTCGATCGTCGCTATCGTCTTCCTGCAGCTTGCCGATGCGGTGCGAAACGGCAGGCTTACACGTTCCGATGGCCTCTACGCGAAGATCCAGAAGACGCGACCGCGGCTTGGCCACGCGCTCGGCGCCTTCTTCGACATTGGCGGTGCGCTGTTCTTCATGACCCTGATCGCAGGCTCGATTCCCCGGTTGGTCGACGCCTGGGTTAACAACTACTTCACCGGCAACATGGGCATCGTGGTCATCCCGATCTGGCCGGTGCGCCTGATCATCGTCGTGGGCGCGATCACCGTTGTGCTGGTCTTTATCAGCCTCGCCTGGAAGCACATCCAGGCCTTCTTCCGGCATGAGGACGCATCGTGACGGGCATTGAAGTCGGCCTCCTGTCGATCGTCGCGATCCTGGTACTGATCTATGCGGGCATGTACGTGCCCGTGGCCCTCGGCCTCGTGTCTTTCTCGGCCGTCTGGTACCTCCGCGGCGGGCTCGAAGCACCGACCTACCTCGTCACCCTGGCCGCATCGAACGGCCTGGAGGATTACATCTTCGGGGTGATACCACTGTTCGTGCTCATGGGGCTCCTGGTCAGTCACGCCGAAATGGGGCGTGACATCTACCAGGTTGCGAACCAGCTGCTCGGCAGGATTCGCGGCGGGCTGGGTGTCGCGACCGTCGTAGCGAACGCCGTGTTCGCTGCGATTACCGGCGTCAGTATTGCGTCGGCATCCGTCTTCACCCGCGTCGCCGTGCCCGAGATGATGCGCTTCGGCTACACGCCGCGCTTCGCCGTGGGCGTCGTGGCCGGCAGCTCCGTGTTGGGCATGCTCATTCCGCCGAGCGTCATGCTCATCATTTACGCGATCATTACCGAGCAGTCGGTGGCGGCCATGTTCAAGGCCGGCATCATTCCGGGCCTGTTGCTCGCGTTTGCCTACGTCACCGCCATCGTCATCATGGCCACCTTTTTTAAAGGGTTCGTCGGTGGTGAGGAGGGTGCACACGAGTCAACGAAAAAGGACGACGTGCTCTCGACCCGCCAGCTGCTGGGGAAAACGTCGCCGCTGGTCGTGCTGATCCTGCTGGTGCTGGGCGGTATTTACGGCGGTGTGTTTACGCCGACGGAAGCCGGTGCCGTTGGAGCGCTCGGCGCGCTGATCATCGCGGCGATGAAAAAGAAGCTCGATCGCTCCGTGCTGTGGAGCGTGCTGGTCGAAACCGGTCACATCGTCGCCTCTATCCTGCTGCTGATCGTGGCGGCGACGATGTACAGCCGCATGCTGGGCATATCCGGCCTGCCGAACGAGCTGGGCTCCTGGATCGCGTCGGCGGACATCGGGCTCTACGGCATTCTTACGGTTTATGTGATGGTGCTGATCGTACTTGGCACGATTCTCGATACCACGTCGATCATCCTGATCATGGTGCCGCTGTTCATCCCCGTGCTCGCGCCCTACAACGTGGATCTGATCTGGTTCGGCATCATTACGATTGTCGGAGCGGAAATCGGTCTGCTGACCCCGCCGCTGGGCATCTCCTGCTACGTCATCAAATCGACCCTGGATGATGATCGCATCAGTCTCTACGACATTTTCGCCGGCGCGTTTCCGTTCGCCGTCATCATGTTGCTGGTTCTGATCCTGCTGATTGCCTTTCCGTCGCTTAGCCTCGTCCTCGTCTGACGCGAAACGGCAGTCCCGATTGCGTTAGAGTCGACGGTCGGGCGCCCCGGCGCTCCGTCCCTCGAGGAGGCGAATGGACATGAAATCCGCACAGATTGATCGCCGAGCGTTTCTCGCCGGAACCGCGGCCATGATTACCTCAGGCGCCGCCTGGTCCCAGGGCGAATCGATGCGCACCCGGCTGATTCCGGCGGGCGATGAGCCGCTGCCGGTCATCGGCCTGGGCGCGCCCAGAGTGTTCTGGGAGCTGCCGCCCGAGGGCCCGTCGCTGCCCAATGCCCTGATCGAGGCGATGCGCGAACAGGGTGGCACCCTGATCGACACACCACCCTTTTTCCAGCGCGGCCTGCCGGCCATCGGCGGTCTTCTACGCGACCTTGGCATTCAGGACGAACTGTTCCTGACCGGCAAGATCACCGTGTCCGGCAAACAGGCCGGCATCGAACATCTCGAACGCACCGAGAGCAACCTGGGCAAGCGGCCGATGGATGCGCTGATGGTGCACAACCTGCGCGATATGGCCAATCACTGGCCGACGCTCAAGGACTGGAAGGCTGCATCCGACGACTTGGACCTCTTCCTTGCCAGCG
>CAZFVT010000005.1:0-26547 GCA_964522355.1 uncultured Woeseiaceae bacterium
AGCTCGGCCTGCCGTTCACGCTGGTCGAGAAACCGCTCGATGCGTTCCTCATCGAACGCCGCTTCGCGCAGCGCCTCCTGGCGCACCGCTTCGACCAGCGCGTCGATCTCTTCGGTGGTGGCCAGCGCGGTCACGGGGAGCGAGGCGAGCAGCGCCGCGATGATCCAATAACGGGCTTGCTTCCCGCAGCTCATGACGGGTTACCCGGTGCCGGTACCGGCAGACGTACGAGGTCCGGCGGCAATTGTTTGCGCGCGATGCGCATGCCGCGATCGAGCGACTGGCGATACTCGTCCGGCAGTTCGGTCCAGGCACCCTTTGTGGCATCCCAGAACCCGATCTCCTGACCGTCCAGGGTCATGTAGTAGAGGCCGAGACGCCCGAAGCGCAGGAAGTTAACGGTGAGCACCTCACCCTGCAGGTCGATCTCTCCTTCATACGCCTCAATCGTATGGCCGTACTCCAGCTCGATCTGATAGGCCTCGGTAACGCGGCGGTATTTTTCCGAGGTGGGAACGTCAGGCTGCGCCAGAAGGTTCCGGAGCTCCTCTATTCGCAGTGATCGTTCGGCTTCGAGGAACGGCGTGTCGACGGACACGAATTCATCGAGCACATCGATCATGCGCACGATCAGCGGCAGGATGCGGCGCTTGGTGACCTCGATATCGTTGAACTGGCGCTCGTAGTCCGCAAGCTCGACTCGCTGAGTCGCCACCAGCCCGGAGAGCTGTTCGTTATAGGCATTCAGGTCAGCAACCTGGGTCAGGGTCTGACGGTACTCGTTGAGCATGTCGCGCGTTTCGTCGTCCAGGGCATTAATGCGCTCCTGGATCTCGGCGCTGGCCTCGAGGTTCTGCACCTGCGCGTCCATCGCGTCGCCTACGGTACTTTGCGCCATGGTGCTCAACGGCATCGAAAGCGCGGCCAGTGCCAGCGCGCTTCGCAGTGAGATTCTGGATTCCATACCGCCCCCTCATGGTCTTCCGATGGTCAGAATTTCGTTCGTACTGCGCTATTTTTTTCTATTCTTGTTGCTTTTCGATGAATGGACAGTAGTGGATTATGCGGATACGGGTGCTGGCACACCGCAAGGCGGCCGCAAAGGAGAGGTGCGGGCTGAATGCAGTTTCCAGAGGCAGCTTGCGAGATAAAAAGTGCTCCAGCACATCCCGGAGCTTGGCTCAGAGCTTGATAATCATATCCACCCGGTCGAGTCCGGGCCCGAAGCCGTTTGCGGTCATCGCCTGGGTTTCCGCACCGAAGCGTTTGAAGAAGGCCTCCGCCTTCTGGGTGGTGAACAGCCGAATTGACCGGGCCCGGGCCTCACGAGACTTCGCGACGACGCGTGCCATGATCTTTGCCCCCAATCCCTGGCCCTGGGATTCGGGGCTTAGCAGGATCCAGCGGAGCGCCATCGTATGCTCACCGGTCGAGAAAACGCCGAAGGCGCCGTGCACCTGACCATCGGCCTCGCAAACTTCGTAACCGTCGGGCTCTTCGTCGAGGAACACGACGTAGTCCTTGCGCTCTTCCGGGTCGAAGTACTCGGGGCAATTCAGGTCGAACACTGACAGGCAGATGTGTTTATCGGCGCTGCGGTAGGCGCGGAACACTATCGATGGTGTCGTCATGCAGTCCCCGCGCCGTCTACGGTGAGTTGGTAGGTAACTTTCTCTCCGGACACCGGGCAGCGAAACGCCAACAGCACCGACGTGAGCTGGAGGTCGACACCGTCCTCCTCGCCGCTGCCATAGAGGCGGTCGCCGACAACCGGGTGACCGATGCCGGCAAGGTGCCGACGGATCTGGTGCTTGCGGCCGGTCTCGATGCGGACCTCGAGGAACGATCGGGATCGATCGGCGTCGACCTCGAGCAGCCGGCACTCGCTGGCCGCCGGCTTGTCATCAATGGTCGCCTCGATACGTAGCGGATCGGGTTGTTCGCTGAAATCGCCGTGCACGGTGACGGCGTATCGCTTCTCGACCTTGCGGGAACGAAACAGGCGCGACAGCGCGGCAGCCGTCTTCTTCGAATGCGCCACCAGCATCAGCCCGCTCGCGGCGCGATCCAGCCGATGTACAGTGAAACCGCCGCGTTCCGGCTGAAGATGCCGTTCGGCCCAGCGCAGCAAGGTACAGTGGTCGCCCCATTTCGATCCCTGGGATCGCAGCCCGGCGGGTTTGTCCCACACGGAGTACTCACCGCGATCAGCAATCAGGATGGGCGGCGTTGGCTCTTCGGCGAGAATATTGTCGTCATAGTAGAGATGAAGTTCGTCAGCTTCGCGCAGCGGCCGCTTCGCCCGACGCAGGCGCTGGGTCTGCCGACCGCGGGTCAGCCAGACGGCTCCCTGGCTCATCGCAAACTTGATGCGTTGCCTGGGAAGGCCGGAAGCCTGCTGCAGCAGGTCGACCGCGTTTTGCTCGGGCGATTCGACAGAAACGTGAGATTCGATTTTCACAGGGCGATGTTACGTGACGGCGCCGGACCGGGCGACGTTATACTGCAGGCGGGGAACATTGCGGAGCACGGGCATCAATACCACCACCAGCGACCTGCCAACACCTTACGAAGCTCCGGGCTGGGCCCGGTCAATGCGCCGCCTCACCGATTACCTGGTCGAGGACTCTCTTGGCGGCCCTCGGCCCTGGAAGTTTGCCTGGGTTATTAACTTCCAGAAGGCCGGTACGTTTTTCTTCCTGCTGGGACTTATCGCCTGGTACGGCAACAGCTCGACGGCCGTGTGGATCTATACGGCCATGCAGGGCAGCTACGGCCTCGTCTGGATTCTCAAAGACGTGGCGTTTCCCGACCCGAACTGGCAAAAGCGCATCACGGTCGCCGGTGGCATCAACGCGTTTCTTGGCGTGCTGGGGTGGTATTGGGTCTTTGGCTGGCTGCTGGTATCCGGTACCTCGCAGCCCCACTACCCGCTACCCGACAACGTCTGGTTCTGCCTGTGCATCAGCCTCTGCATCGTTGGCTGCGTGATTATGATCGCGGCCGACGCCCAGAAGTATTTCACCCTGCGCGTGAAGCGCGGCCTGATCACCGACGGTATGCACAAGTACATCCGGCACCCCAACTATCTTGGTGAGATCATGATCTACGGCAGCTTTGCGCTGATGGTCTGGCACTGGCTGCCGGTCGTCGTGCTGGCCTGGGTGTGGCTGGGGCTCTTCGCCGTCAACATGGTAATGAAGGAAGCGAGCATGTCGCGCTACCCGGAGTGGGCGGACTACAAGAAGCGCACCTGGTGGCTTCTACCTTACGTACTCTGAAGGCGCACAGGCTGGCTTCGAACAGGCCCTGTCGCTGCAAGTGTTATAGTGGCGACGACCACCGGCAATCACCGGTCGGTTTCCAATAATCAGGCGGGACAAACGAGCGCGTTGGCATCGATGAACAGGTTGCCGGCGTGCCGTGTCGATCGTGGGAACGAGCACTCGATAGCTCGCCCGCGGTCGGGCAAACCAAGGAGCCCGCCATGCGCAGCAATCCGCAATCCGTCCTGGCGCAGGACAACGACGAAAACGAAGTCAATCTGACGCCGATGCTCGACGTGGTGTTTATCATGCTCATCTTCTTCATCGTTACCGCGTCCTTTGTTCGGGAATCCGGCCTGGACGTGAACCAACCCGAATCCACAAGGACGCCAGACCGGTCGGACGACAGCAACATTCTTATCGCAATCTCGCCTGACGACGAGATTCTTATTGACAGTCGCAGCGTCGATCCGCGCGCAGTGCGCGCCAACGTGGAACGTCTTCGGGCTGAGAATCCGGATGGTGCGTTGGTTATCCAGGCAAGCCGGCGATCAACTAACAAGCGGTTGGTCCAGGTCATGGATGCGGCTCGTCAGGCCGGAGTCTTCAACATTTCGATGGCAGATAGCACGCCCTGAAGCCTGCGGTTTCAAGTGCGCGACCCGGTTCGGCCATTACCGGACCGAGGTCGCCAATGCCTGCATCAAAGTGCTGGGGTACTGCGACTGCCGGAAATACAGGTAACCTTGCTCGCACACTGAGGGGAGTCTCCTATGACCGGCTTTCGCTGGGTAATTCTTGCCGTTGTCATTTCGGCGAGCTTTATCGCGTACACCCTGCGAACAAATTTCTCGATCGTCAGCGAAACGATGATCGAAGATCTCGGTATGAACGCCTACCAGCTCGGCCTGGTGTTCTCTGCCTTCGCCGCCGGCTACGCGATCTTCCAGTTTCCCGGCGGTATTGTCGGCGATCGTTTCGGGCCGCGCCGGACGATTACCGGCATCGCGATAGGCTGGGCGATCCTGACGGCCGTCACGGCGCTTATCCCCGGCACTGACGTGCTGTCAGTTGGAGCTATCGTTGCGGCGCTGATCGTCACGCGCTTCCTGATGGGCATGGTGCAGGCACCGCTGTTCCCCGTAACCATCGGCGGTACCATCGAACGATGGTTCCCGATGAGCCAGTGGGGTTTGCCGAACGGGCTGGTGAGCACCGGCCTTACGCTGGGTGCGGCCGCGACGGCACCGCTGGTGGTCTTGATGATGGACGGCTTCGGCTGGCGCGGTGCGCTGCTGGTCACGGCGCCGGCCGGGATCATCGCGGCGCTGCTCTATCACCGCTTCGTCACCGACGACCCGGCCGATCATCCGCGGATTTTCGCCGCTGAGCTCGAGCTGATTCGCTCAGATCGCCCGCCTGCCGAAGGCGGTGCCGAAGAAGGTGCCTGGAAAGACGCGCTGAAGGATCGAAACATACTGCTGCTTGCCAGCAGCTACTTCTGCATGAACTATGTGTTCTACCTGTTCTTTAACTGGTTCTTCTTCTACCTGGTCGACGTCAGAGAGTTTTCCGACAGCGACGCCGGAACGTTCTCGGCCGCACAGTGGATTCTTGGTGCGGTCGGCGCCACCGTCGGCGGCATGGCCTGCGATCGCCTGATTCGGCGCTTCGGCGTTCGCATCGGCACGCGATCCCAGTGCATGACCGCGCTATTCCTGTCGGGCGCGTTCCTGCTGGCAGGCGCAATCTCCGACAGCGCCGCCGTCACCGTCACCCTGATGTGCTTCAGCTTCGGCTTCACCCAGCTGACGGAGGCACCCATGTGGGTCGCCACGATGTCGGTCGCCGGCCGGCACGCCCAGGTGGCCACCGGCATTCTCAACACCGGCGGCAGTATCCCGGGCGCCATCGGCGGCATCCTCGTCCCCGTCATCGCAGGCTGGCTCGGCTGGCCGGCCGCCATTGCCAGCGGCGCCTTGTTTGCATTTCTCGGCGCGAGCCTGTGGCTGTTTATTCGTGCTGATGAGCCAATGGCGGACGGATAGAGGCTAAACCTGACTGACTGTGGGTTCATTCAGCTCGGTTTTGGCGATCGTTGTTGCTTCGGTCTTCAAGCTTTGCCCGGATGTAATCCACAGCATCCTGTCCGGTTGCCGCGATGAAGCCCAGCCATAGGCTGCCAATAATCATTGCGAGCGTGCCTAACGACAGGGATTGATCGTCGCCCTGCATTAGCCTGTAGACAGTGGCGGCGGCCATTGCCGTTGCCGCCACGCCGGCGGGGATGCGCACGACTATTGAGTAACGCCTAGTTGCCATCCCTATGGGACTCGACGATGTTGTTCGTGAACTCGATCATCTCCGCGCGGAATTGATCGCAATACGGACCTGGGACTTCGCACAGTACGCTCAAACCCATGTCCATAGACTCCTCGGTGACGAAGAGCTGTTGCTTGGCAACTGCTGGATACACGGGACTGTCGGGCGGCGGGAAAACCCAGATGACGTATGCCTCGTCGGTGTCCACCGTCACGGTCGTCCAATCCTGCCATGTCCGATCCGGATCAAACTCCGCGTCTGGATGATTCTCCAGTGCGGCGCGCGCCTCAGTGACGGACGAATACTCAATGTCGATCTCGACCTCCGCGTTTGCAGAAAGCCAGCAAAGGACGAACAGAGTTACAGCGATACATCGAATCAAGTTGGTTTCCGGCAGTGCAGGAGCGTTAACACTATGGGGGTGAAATGCGTCGGCAATATGACAGAAGTGTTTCGGGCCTGTCCCCCGGGTCCATCAGGCACGTTCTGAACCCGATCGGGAATGAGGCCTCTACGTAGTTCCCCTAGTGGTTTCAGGGTACAGCCAGCGCTCTAATGAATGCAGGCAAGAGACAATTTCTGGCCCGTAGGAGGGGAATACGATGCGTTTAAGGACCCTGGTGTGCCTGGCGGGAATCGCCATCCTGGCGCTTGGTGCTTCCAGCGTTTCGGCGCAGGAGGACGTTCAGGCCTTAGCTGAGCAATGGACAGCCGCCTACAACAAGCACGACAAGGACGCGCTTGGCGCGCTATATAGCGAGAACGCGGCGCTCATGATGCACGGCGGGCCGACGATCACCGGGCGTCGTGACATTACGAACTTCTGGGAAGGCGATTTCGAGATTGGCAGCCCGCTGACGGTGCTGCAGGTCACGCACTCTGTCGCCGGCGTCGACATGATGCTGGTACACGGCAACTACCAGGTCATTAGCCGCGAGGATGGCGTGATCATGGGTGCCGGACGCTTTGCCCACATCTGGATGCGCGGCAACGACAACGAATGGCGGCTCGATCGGGACCTCTGGAACGAACCGTTCGAGCCTTACGACTAGACCCGCAAAAGTCCCGAGTCCCCCCAGGACATGGGATCCCTGGCCCCTCTCTGAGGGGCCTTTTCGTTTAGGGCTTACGGGCAGGTTGCGGGAATGACCGCATTTACCTGTTTGTTGAGCTCTTGATTACGGCTGGACCGATCTCGGCCATCCATGGCCTTCGCGGCATTAATGCCTCCTGCACGGCAAGCTGCTCCCGCAATAACTCTCTTAATGTCTGGCACAGCGGTCAGGTTTGGGCGAGCGCTCGCTGCACCTGTTTTTCCAGGTTCTCCATCGGCAACACGTCCGGGCCGCGTTTTAACACGAACTCGAGAAAGCGCTCGGCGATAAGGGAAAGCTGCTTCGCGCGCGGATGTACGACGTACCAGTCCGACATGATCGGGAATCCTCTCACCCTGAGCTGCGCCAAATCGGGTCCGACGGCATCGGCCAGCACATAGGCAGAAAGCATGGTTATGCCCATGTCCTCTACGACGGCGTATTTCAGCGCTTCGTTGCTCTCGATGGTCATGGTCTTGCCAAGCTTGAGGTTGTTGTCGTCGAGGTACTGGCGGATGGCCTCGAAGGTCCCCGAGCCGGGTTCTCGCATAAGGAATTTCTCGTCAGCGAGGTCCTCCCAATGAAGTCCTTTTTTGCCGGCGAGCCGGTGTTTGCTTGAAGCGATGACGGCGATGGGATTCGGCAGGAAGCGATAGGACTCGATATCGATGTCCTGCGGCAGCCCGTTGAAGATATAGAGATCGTCGCGATTGTCATCGAGCCGCCGCATGATCTCGGCGCGATTGCCAATGTGAAAGGACAGATCGAGATCCGGATAGTCGCGGCAGAAAGGCCCGAGGATGCGCGGCAGGAAGTACTTGGCCGTGGCTACGACGGAAATGGCGAGCCGACCGGATGTGAGGCCTTTCAGGTTATTGATCGTCTCGTCCAGGCGCCGGATGGCATCGAAGATCTGGACACCCGTCGCCTCAACCTCGCGGCCGGCTTCGGTCAGATAGAGCTTCTTGCCGATCACCTCGTGCAGGGGCAGCCCGATCGCATCGGACAGCTTGCGAATCTGCAGGGAGACTGCGGAGTGGCTGAGGAACAGCTCCTCAGCGGCCCGGGACATGCTGCCGTGCTCGGCGACTTTCAGGAAGATCTCGAGCTGACGAAGGGTGCCGAGACGGGTGAGCAGGCGAGAATCCATAGATTCAGGAGTATACATTTACAATAATAAATATAAATCATGAATATTATTAAGTTTTATTCTCTTATCCGGAGGCCTAGGATGGGCGGATTGCGAGATGAACCCGGAGATTACCCATGCGTCCTCACGTCGAACTGGTAGATGAAAAAGACCTGCTCTGGCACGTAGCCGAGCTGCCCAACGGCACCGGCGATGCCCGCCAGCGCAACCTGAGTTACGACGAGGAAGACGGCTCGGCATCCCTGCTGGTGGAGTTCACTTCAGACTGGAGCCGCGGGGCTGGCGAACATGCCGCGCAGACCGAATGGTTTGTGCTGGAAGGCGAAATCACGATTGGTGACCAGACGATGGGCGAAGGCGGCTACTGGGTGGCGCCGCGCGGCACCGTCGCACCGGCTCATAGCGCGAAGGCGGGCACCAAGGTTTTGCTGTTCCGTGAGTACGGCGACTGGAGCTTCACGCCGGCCGCCGACGGCGCGGCCATCGGCGAGGGCATCGTCACCATGGATTCCGAGGCGATGGACTGGTACGACGTGGTCGACCCCGAGCACGGCAGCCCGATGGACTTCGAGCGCGGCGGAACGCCGGTGCCGGGTCTCTTTATCAAGCTCCTGTGGCGCGATCCGGAAAACGGTTTCTACACGCGGCTTATCAAGGCCAAGCCGGGCTGGCGCGAGCATCCGCTGGCGCATCACCCGGTGTTCGAAGAGGCCTACTGCCTGGAAGGCGATTTCGACTACAACTTTGGCTACATGACCCCCGGACAGTATTTCTTCCGTCCGGCCGGCGTACGCCACGGTGATTTCACCGCCGGTGAGAAAGACGGCTGCACCTGGATTCTTCGCTGTGACGGCGACCTCGTCGACTGGTACACCGACAACGCCAAGGTAGAAATGAAGGGCGACCCGGTGAACTGGGGTGACGGCTATCCGAATACGGAACCGCCGGCCTACATTCAGCCGGTGCGGTCTCGTTCCATCGGTCCGTGGAAAGACCCCTCTTACCAGTAAGCGAGAGACAACGATGACGGACGCACTGGGCTGGCGCGCAAAGTTCGGGGTCTTGGGCCCCTCCACGAATACCATCGTGCAACCCGAGTTCGACGACATGCGCGTCCCCGGTGTGACCAATCACTACAGCCGCATCGTCATCCAGAACGCCAACGCGGTCTCGAACGAGACCTTCATGGCCGGCACGCTCGAGATCAACGAGATGACGATGGACGCGGTACACGGCGTGCTGACCTGTGCGCCTGACTATCTCGTGATGGGTATGTCGGCCGTGACCTTCTACGGCGGCGGCGAAGGTGCTGCCAAGTGGCAGAAGAACATCGTCGAGAATTCCGGCCTCGGGATCTCTATCGGCTCCATCTCCATCGCCGAAGCCTGCAAGGCCTATGGCGGCATCAAGAAGGTGGCCGTCCTGTCACCCTACTTCCCGATCGCCAACACGGAAGTGATGAACTTCCTGTCCGACCACGGCTACGAGACCGTCAGCGACGAATGCCTGCGCTGCCCGAGCTGGACCGCAATAGCTGAGGTCGATGAACCGACCATCCGCAAGGCCGTGGCCGACATCGACGGCGACAACGTCGACGCCATCATCCAGGTCGGCACCAACCTCTGCATGCTGCGCCTCGCCGACACGATGGAGAAGGAGCTCGGCAAACCGGTTATTGCGATCAACGCGGCGACCTACTGGCATGCGCTACGGACCAACGGCATCGAGGATCAGATGCTAGGGTTCGGGAAGCTGCTTGCCGAGCATTGATAGCGTACTGCAGGGAAGCGCTGTCGACATCCCGCCGCCAACACAGACTCCCAATCCGGTTCAGCGGTTGACGAACCCCGCGAATTCGTAGGAGCGGCTTCCAGCCGCGATTTAGATTCAAATCGCGGCTGGAAGCCGCTCCTACGGGTCATTGCGGTTATTTGAGCGTGCTGAGCCCAAGCGAGCAATCTTCAGTTTTGCCTGCTTAGAAGCTGACAGTCTCAAACGACGACACAGTCGCTTTAAGCCAGGCGGTGTTCCGTCTATGTTCTCACCACGGTGCGGCGTAACCTTCAACGCTGACCGGGCAAGAGGGGATTGGGGACAATGAGCATCTGGTCAAGCGCACTCGAGATGGCGGAGAAGACGCCGCCCGAACGCAATCGTTACGTCGACTTCCTGCGCGCCGTTTCAATCACGGTAGTCATTGTTGGCCACTGGCTGATCGCAACCGCCTACTATGCAAATGGCGAACTCACCTTTGGCGCGCTGTTGGAAGACCAGCCGCAGACGCATTGGTTGACCTGGCTGTTCCAGGTGATGCCGATTTTCTTCATCGTCGGCGGCTACGCCCACGGCGTGTCTCTGGAAAGCGCGAAGCGCAAGAATCTCGACTACGCCACCTGGCTTGCTTCGAGACTGAATCGACTGGTGTCGCCGCTGCTCGTGTTGATTACCGCATGGGCGGTGATCGCTCTCGTCATGAAGCTCATCGGCGTGGAGCGCGAAGTCATCCGGTTTGCATCGCAGGCGGCGATCATCCCAACCTGGTTTCTCGCCATCTACGTTGTCGTCGTGATGCTGGCGCCAGGCATGTATCGCCTCTGGGTGCGGTTTGGCTATCTGTCGGTTGCATTGTTTGCGGGTATCGCCGGCGTCGTCGACTTTCTCTTCTTCGCCGCCGGCCTCGAGTGGCTGGGCTTCAGCAACTATTTCTGGGTGTGGCTGGCTGTTCACCAGCTCGGCTTTGCCTGGCGTGACGGGCGGCTCGGCAGCCCTGCTGTGCTCATTGGCTGCTCCGCGGCCGGCCTGCTGGCACTCTACCTGATGACCTCGCTTGGGCCCTACCCGCTGGCGATGGTCGGTTCGCCCGATGAAAACCTCAGTAACACCCTGCCACCGAAGGCCACGCTCCTCGCGCTGGGCATGTTCCAGTTCGGTCTGCTTATGGCCATCGAGGGGCCTATGCGGCGTGCGCTGGAGAACGTCAGGCTGTGGGCCGCCGCCGTGCTCGTTAACGGCATGATCATGACCGTCTACCTCTGGCACATCACGGTCATGGTCGTAGTCGTCGGCTCCCTGTCGCTGGCCGGCGGTATCTGGCTCACCCTCGAACCGGCAACGGCCGAGTGGTGGCTGTGGAGACCGGTCTGGATTTTGTTCCTGATTGCCATTCTCGTTGCCGTGGCGCTGCCCATGTCATTTTTTGAGCGCCAGGGCCGCAGCCCCGACGCCAAGGTGCCGTCAACCATGCGACAGGTTGTTGGCGCGCTGCTCCTTTGTCTCGGCGTGGCCCTGCTGGCGATGTTCGGTTATGGCGGCAGCCCGATCCCCGACCTGACCATCGGCTCGCTGGATCTCGACGTCGGCGCCTTTGTCCTGGTCATCGCCGGTGCGGCAACGAGCGGCCTTTTGCCCCGCTTCGGCAAGTAAGCCGCGGATCTGTTCCAGCCCACAGCCTGCGAACCGAGGTGTCCAGAGGACCGTCGCAGTTAAACTCTGCGGAGATCGGATAGCCCAGGGCCCTGCAGGGGGTGACGATTCACGTCCCACGGATGACGGCCAGCGAAGAATCTGTCCGGCCGATGAAATCTCGCGGGACCAGCATTGCCCGTATGACTAGCATGGCTCCTCGCAGCGAGAATGCGCTCGCGCACAACGGAGGTGCCCCTCACCATGGCAATGCAGGAAGAACTGAAAAGGCAGGGCGATTTTCTGTTTCGATACCGGAGCTATCTGCCCGTCGCTTTGCTGGCCGCCGGGCTTTGCGTCAAGGTCTACCAGGAACGATTTAACGGGCTGGCCAGCGAGAGCCTGGCGAGTGAACTGCTGGAGGGATCCGCGCTGCTCGTTGGTCTCATCGGGCTCCTGATCCGAATCATCACCGTAGGTTTTTCGCCCAGAAACACGTCCGGCAGGAACACCAACGCGGGCCAGATCGCCGATGTTCTCAACACGACCGGCGCCTATTCGGTGACGCGAAATCCGCTCTATGTGGGCAACTACTGCATGTGGATTGCGGTCGCGATGGCCACCGGGAGCGCCTGGTTCGTCGTCGCGTTCAGCCTGGTTTTCTGGCTCTACTATGAGCGGATCATATTCGCCGAAGAGACCTTCCTGCGCGGCAAGTTCGGCAATCAGTACCTGGACTGGGCGGCAAGAACGCCGCCTTTCCTTCCCGCTTTCGCCAACTACGTTGCGCCCAACACATCATTCAGCTGGCGAAAGGTGCTCCGGCAGGAGAAGAACGGGCTGTTCGCACTCTTCTTCCTGCTATGCCTGTTTGGGCTTGTTGGTGACCTGGCTGAAGGCGAGCTCTCGTTCCGGGAAGAGCGGCGGTCGCTGTTGGCTGCGGCGCTTGCGGGAGTGGCCTATGTGCTTCTCAAGGTGCTGAAAGAGCTGTCCGTATTGAGCGATCAGCCCGGCCACCGCGATCAGCGCTATGGTGAGATTCAGCCGCACAGCCTGATGGCGAAAACCTTCCACTGGGGCTTTATCGCACTCTTTGTCTACGGCCTGATCCGGCAGGTTGACGAAGTCGATGAACTCGGCGATACGGCCTTTCTGCTGGAAGAGGCCATCTTCGCCGCGACGTTTCTCGTCCTGCTGCTGGTTCGGTTTGTTTACATGCGCTCGACGCGACCGAGCGCTTTGCCAGACGACGCCAACAAACATCTACGGCTGCTCGCCCGCACGGTTCACCTGGGGCTCTACGCCAGCCTCGCGCTCCTCGCATTGACGGGCCTGCTGATCGGCGGGACCTATGCTTCGGGGCTAAGCGGCACGACTGGCTTTGCTTTACTGCTTTGGTCTCATGAGGCGTCCTACTGGGCGGCGCTGATTCTGATCGCGCTTCACGTTGTCGCCGCGATCAATCATCGGTTCCTCGGCGATGGTATCTGGAGCTCCATGGTGCCCGTGCTCAAAGAACGGACCGACGGGCCTGGTTTCAGGTAACGCGCGATCGGCAGCAGTTTCCGGGCCGAACGCTCAAGAGTTGCGGTTTTCCGCCGATAACTCTCTGAAGAAATACTGTTTGCCCACTATGCCTTACCTGAATTACTACTCTGCGGTTGAGCCGAAAGTCTGGCTCAGGAAGATTCTCCTTCCGGATTCGCAATCAGAGGAAGAACGCGAATTCCGCCGCTACTTCCAGCGACGCACCCTGCCAATGGCACAGATCGCCATCGTGATCGGGTTTCTGCTCATCTCTGGCGTGTGCGTACTCGACTGGTTCTTGATGCCGCCGGAATTCGCAATACCGGTCATCAAGCTGCGTGCGTTCTCGATGCTGGCCGTACTGATATTCGTTTTTGCGTTCACCGTCTGGCGTCCGAACGACCCGCGCGTGCCATACGTCGTTATGGCCGCCGGCGCGATTGTCGGCTCGGCAACCGTCATTGTTGGGGCGATCGCGTCGAAATCCGGCGTCACGTTCGTCGTCTGGGGCACCATATTCACAACCTTCTACGTCTACCTGGTATTGGGCCTGCGATTCCGCCAGGCAACGTTCGCCGGCTGGCCCGTGTTCCTGACCTTCCTCACACTGGGGCTGATCTACGGTGCTCCTGCCGCGAAGCTGGCGCACGGCACGCTGTTCCTCATATTCGCCAACCTCATCGGCATGTATGCATGCTTTCTTTTCGAGCTGGACTCGCGTGAGCTGTATCACAAGAAAAAGGCGCTGAATGAACTGGCGCGAACGGACGGCCTGACCGGCGTTGCAAACCGGCGCAGCTTCGACGAGCACCTTGACGACGTCTGGAAACAGGCAAGGCGCGAACAGCAATCGCTGGCGCTACTGCTCGTCGATATCGATCACTTCAAGCTGTACAACGACTGCTACGGCCACCGGCCGGGCGACGAGGTGATCGAGGCCGTCGCGAAGAGCCTGGCGCGGTCGGTTAATCGCCCGCTAGACCAGGTGGCCCGATTCGGCGGCGAGGAATTTGTCATCGTGCTCTACGACCCCAGCAAGAAGTTCGTGAGGGACTATGCAGAAAAAGTTGTTGACGAGATCAGGGCGCTGGGAATCGAACATAAGGCATCCGATGCGGCGGACTCGGTCACGGTCAGCGTAGGCGCCGCCATCGCCTGGCCGCACACGATGGAGCGCTCCGAGCAGCTCATCCGCGGAGCCGACGACGCGCTTTACGAATCGAAGGCGAAAGGTCGCAACTGTTCAACCGTTTCAATCGTGGAGCAGCCGCTTCGGACCACGGGCCAGCTGCAGAAGGCGATAGGGCTCTGATCTAGCGGCCTGCGACATGGAACGCAGGACCTCGGCTGGCAACCCCCTTTTTGTCGGCGAGTCTTCTGCGGATCAGGCGGAATCGATCATGCCGACGGTCCGGACGCTCGAGTAAATCGCACCTTCCAGATAGCCCCCAATGTGGCCACCGGCGAGTTCGCTCCCCGACCAGATTAGTCGCTTGCCCCACTCCTGCTCTGCAAACTCCTGCATACGGCTGAACACATGCTGGTTTGAGGACGGCTGATCCAGCTCGGTCGCGGTGTAGCGTTCTCTCGCCCAGTCTTTCATCGTAATCTTCAGCGGACTTTCTGCGTCGCGGCCAAAGAGTCTCGAGAGTTGCTCAATCGCGGCCTGCTTGATGGCCTGCTCCTTCCCGTCGCGTTGGCCCGCCGGCACGTTCAGGAATCCGAACAGCGCATACGGACCGCCCTCCGCCGCCGAAGCATCGTGTATCTCACCAAGCGGGCCGCGGTAGCTGACCACGTCACCCGACAGGCCCTGCTCACGCCAGAACGGCTCCTTGTAAACGGCGACGAGCTTTGCGTGACCCGCCATCCAGGTGGGGACTTCAGTAAGCTCGTTCTGCCGCTTCTCTGACAGGGGCGGATTGAAGGCGATAGTTTGCGCCGCCAACCTCGGAGGCATTGCAATCACGACGGCGTCGCATTGAACGTCACGCCGGTTGCCGTCCTGAAGCACAGCGGCAGACAGCCCGTCATCGTGGTAAACGAATTCCTGAACGACAGCACCGGCCAGCAACCGGCGCTTTTCGAGGCGTTCCTCAAGCGTAGCGACGAGCTGGCGTATGCCGCCCTTAAGCCGGTATGCCCCGGCCATGGAGATGCCGGGAACACCCCGGTGGACAGCCCGCTCATCTTCGAACAGCGAATCACCAGAGCCATACTGCGTGAAGACGTCGCCGGCCAGACCGAGCTCCGGAATCAACGTTTGAATGTGCACTTGTCCCGGCCAGAACCAGGACGGCCCGAGGTCGAATGCCGGCTCATCCGAACGGTAGTCCGTGCTTCCCGCATTCTGCGAAAGAATCCGGCCACCGAATCGCTCACGTGCCTCCACGAGCAAATAATCGATGCCCCGCTTGCCAAGCTCGTAGGCAGTGTGCAGACCGCTGAGTCCGCCACCCGCAATCAGAACTCGAGTTCGCACTAGCGAATCTCCCTGCTGGTGATCACTTTGATTTAGTCCTTTCGAAAGCTTTGGTGGACTGGATCATTACGTTTCGCTGGTTGCGCCCGTCGGATTTGACCGGGCACTGGATGAACGGGATCGCGACCACCGAGTACCTACGGTGTGCGAATAATAGACGGCCCAGTAAGGATGTTCTCGATAAAGATGAGACTGGTAGTGGTTGGTATAGTGGCCCGGACAACTTAAGGGAGCACAGCAATGAGCAAACCAGTCTGCGCGGTCGTCGGCATCGGCCCCGGAAACGGAGAAGCCTTTGCACGCGAGTTTCACGAGCAAGGCTATGCATTGGCGATGATGTCCCGTTCAACCGACCTGTCGGGACAGCTTGCGGCGGAGTTTGGCGACTCGGGAGCCTACGCCTGCGATGCTGGCAATCCAGACTCGATCATCGCCGCCTTTGAGCAGGCGCGAAGCGATCTCGGCCCGATCGACACGCTGATTTACAACGCCGGGAGCGGCAGCTGGAAATCCGTTGAGGAACTGTCCGTCGAGGACTTTCAACACGGATGGCAGATCAACGCACTCGGTGCGCTGGTTTCGGCGCAGCAGGTCATTCCAGATATGAAATCAAAGGGTGTCGGCAATATCGTATTTGTCGGCGCCACGGCCTCGCTCCGCGGTATGCCGATGACGGCGGGGTTCGCGCCGGCGAAGGCCGCGCAGCGTATTCTGGCGCAATCAATGGCGCGAGATCTCGGACCCCAGGGTATTCATGTCGCGGTGCTGATTCTCGACGGTCAGGTGGGTGAGCCCGACAGCGAGGCCGTACATGACGGCACGAAACTCGATCCACGCGACGTAGCTGCCGCCGCCTACGGCATTACCCAACAGCCCGTTTCTGCGCGTAGCTTCGAGATGGACCTCAGACCGATGAAGGAAAAGTGGTAGTCGCGGCCCGGTTATCGCCTATTCGTAGGCCTTTCCACCGGTTGCCGCCCACCACACGGCGCCCAGGATATGCTGCCTGAACCACGGGTTATCGTATGCGCCTTCCGGGTGCCCCAGACCCGTGTGATACGACCTTCCGCCTTCAAAATACTCTTGGTACCAGGCTATCGGGTGGTAGCCCGGCATCTTGCCGCCGGGGAAGGTGGATTCATCGACGGTCAGAGCGACTTCGATGTTGTCGGACAACTCCAGGTAGTTGTACCACTCTTCGGTAAACACCCATTTCTGCGGTAAATGGGAGGTCGAAGGATGATCCGGTTTCTCGTTGTTGACGACGGCCGTCCAGATGCCTGGACTAGGATGCCGATTCCACACACCGCCGACCAACTCTACATACCATGGCCACTCCATCATTGTGAATGAAGCAGAATGTATCGCGACGAAGTTCCCGCCTTGACGCATGTAGTTTTGCAGAGCTCGTCTCTGATCATCATTCAGGACGTCGCCGGATGTATTCATAAACACCACGACGTCCATTCGATTCAGCTGTTCCTGATCGTCAAAGAAGTCCGACTGTTCGGTCCAGGTGAGACCAAAGTGATTGTCCTGCGCCAGCTCCTTGAACATCTGCACGCCGCTCGGCACGGATAGATGCTGATAGTCCAGGGACTTCGTGAACAGGAAAACCTGGAACTGCTCCTGATTACGCTGCAGGCGCTGTGCATACGAATCCGTAGTCGCGATAAGAATCAGTCCAGCCAGAATTACGATTATGATTTTGCGCATGATTTATTAATCAGTCTCGTTTTGATCTCAACAGGCCTTAGTCCAGCGAGATTTCGGTTGGGGTTAGCCTGTTTTCGGACGCGCGGGTGCCAAGTTTGCCGGCGTTGCCATTTCCCCAGCAGTACAGGTCGTCACTCGTGGAAACTCCACAGGCGTGATCATCACCGATAGTGATGGACTTGAAACGGACGTTGCCCGCGACGGCGGCTGGTTCGACTCGCATGGTCGTCGTGCCGTCACCCAGTTGGCCCGACCCGTTTCTACCCCAGCAATAAGCCTTGCCGTCGGAAGTAATTCCGCAGGTTTGGAAGATCCCGGTAGAAAGAGAGCTGAAAGAGATGTTCCCTTTTGCTTCTCTCGGCGTTCTCAAATTCTCAATGACGCCCAGACCATCTCCGGAACCGATACCTAACTTGCCGTATCGGCCGCGACCCCAACAGATGGCTTTGTTCTTCGTGTTCAGAGCGCAAACGTGATCGAGTCCCACGCTAATTGAGCCTGGATTAAAGGCAAACCCGCCTGACACAAGCCCCGGAGAAAACTTGCGGTCACGATCCCTCTCCCCTTGTCCCAGCAAGTTGCCGAAATCGCTGGCCCCCCAGCAATAGGCGTCGCCCACTGTTGTGATACCGCAGGTCGTTGCAGAGCCAGCCTCAACCGAGCCGAACGTATGTCCGCCAGAAACCGGTACGGGTACCGATGAACTCGCAACGGCACCGTTTCCAAGAATTCCGTCTTCTCCTCGTCCCCAGCAAAAAGCCTCTCGGTCGACGGTTATTCCACAGGTATGGGCCATTCCCGAATCCACGGATTCAAAAGACAGGTCGCCAGACACGGGGACCGGAACCATGCTGTTTTCAGCAGCCCCGTTGCCCAGACGTCCGTATCTTCCTCTACCCCAGCAATAGACGTCGTTGTCACCTGTGACGGCACAGGTGTGATCCCAGCCCGCGCTAATTGAAGTGAAGCGATGGTCTCCGGAAACAGCAACAGGACTCATGCTTGATTCGGTAGAAGCATCTCCAAGCTGGCCGACTGAATTGTCCCCCCAGCAATAGGCTTCTCCACTCGAATTCAGCACGCAGGTATGGTTTTGACCGGCAGTCAAAGTCTCTGAGTGCGCCGGCACGTATGCCACGGCTGACGTCAGCAATAAGACCAGGTGAAAGTAGCGCTTGCGAAACATTGCATTCATCGTTGTCGATTTCGGCGTCTTGGCGTTAGCTCCTGGCAAGAGAGACGGCGTTGCCAGGTCCGGTTTTCAACGGGTGGTCAATTCAGGTCAGAATGACTTATGCCTCGCGTGACTCCGTCTGTCTGCTCGACGGGGATCATAGCATCGATGCTTTTCCCCAGGGGCAGTTAAGGATTCTGAGCCTGCCGGATGCTCGTTTGTTGGTTGGCCTGTGGATCAGCGATACAGGTAGTTGACACAGACTCTTGTCCAGTGAGCTTAAGTTCTAGCGAACCGTTCACCACGTTCGTGGCAGTGTTCACAACAAAGTCAGCAACGCTGCGCTATGCTGTTTCGAGCCTACGGGAGCAGCGATGCAGGACGATACGACAAAGCCGAAAGAGCGGCTGCTCAGCCCGTGGGCCCGAATTGTACTGGCTGTATTTTCGCTAGCGTTCGGCTTGATGCTAGTGCTTTGGGCATGGGGCCAAGGTAGTCCGTGGAAATACGCGCCCGCCTTCTTCTGCTTCGCAATTGTCGGAGCGATGATCCTGCCCGGTCGCTTGGCAAAGCTATGCGGACGAGTTGTTGCACTGGGGATTGTCTCGACAATTGCGTTCCTCATTGTAGACGGGTTCGCGGAACTCACCCTCTTATCAGGGTTGCAGGCTATCGCCTGGATTGTCCTATTCGGTGTCCCTGCTGGGTTGTACCTGATTCGGGGTGAGCTTCCATTCAAATCCTATCCGAGTAACTCACCGGCTACCGTCGAGTTTGACGACCTACAGGTTCGCTGCATATGGCCGGAGGATGAATCGATTTCGATGCGATGGAAGGAGATCAGCACTGTCACACTTATCACGACTGATGAAGGACCATGGATAGAAGACGTCTACTGGCTACTGGAGAATAGCAACGAAGATCAAATTGTAGTTCCACATGGCGCTTCAGGTCATGAGGAGTTCTTGGCCGAAATGCAACAAAGACTCTCAGGGTTTGATGATGATGCCGTCATCAAGGCCATGGGCACTACATCGAATGCCACTTTCCTCGTTTGGTCGCGGGCGGCGTAGGGTTCAAAGTAGCTGTGCTAAACGTGGAATCATCTAAGTTCCATGAGCGACAACTTGAATAGGCTCCTGTCGAGTCAGTACATGGACGAGAGCCTGGTGCGTGCTTGGAGAGCCGCCCAAAGTTGCCGACACTCGCGAGTTCGAGGACTGCGGGCGAATCAACATCAAGCGAGCGAAGTATGTCGGCAAAGACCTAACACTCGGTCTCCGAGTTAGTGCAGATGGCCTTCGGCCGATTCTTGGATGACCGAATGTGAGGACGGCGATGCGAGCAGCTCCGGCCGAAGACCCGCCAGGAAACCACTAGTCGCGGCGGACGATATCGAATGTGAACGAGAGCGGAACGCTTTCAGGCAGATAGCAGATCTCGTGATCGCAAGCCTGGTATTCGAACGAACCCGTCAAGGTCAGTTCTTCAAGCTCTGCCAGCAAATCCCGCGACTCTGCTGTTGTTTCAACGATAACTTCCTGCAGCAACGTGAAGTCGGACTGGTACACCGGCACGCGCTCATCCAGCGGCTCAAAGTAGTAGATCTCCGACTCGGGATACGCAACCGGCTGGTAGCGGAAGTTGGGGTTGGAATCGAGCTTCAGGCCGATAACGCGATAGCCGTTTTCCTCCGCGCCTGGCGCATAGAGATGCATATCTTCTTTAGGTTCAACCTTGACGGCGATCGAGAACCGCGAACCGACCGCGACTTTCGTATCGCTTGGGTAAATCGTGTAGGTGAGCTGCGGCGGTGACGCCGTCAGGGCGCTGACCGGTTCTACATCCATGCCGAGCTGTAGCATGACGTTCGCCGTGGTGTTTCTCTCGCGGTATGACTTCTCGAAGTGCCGGGAAGTTACGCGATTGTCCGTGTCGAGAATAAAGCTGCCCGGATACGGGGTGCCTACCGCGTAGCTACCGCCCACATATGCCTCGTCCGCCAGCAGCACCGGGTCGTCGCTTTCACCGGCGGCCAGTTCGTCGGCAACCGTGTTGCGAATCCCGTACTCGGTGATGACGGCGGATCCCACATCTGACAGCAGGGCGTACGTGATGCCACGCTCCTCGGCGAAGCTGGCCAGCAGATCCACGGAATCGTAGCTGATGGCGGCAACGCCGATGCCTGCCTCTGTCAGCTCTTCAACCCGGCCCTGCAGCTCCACGAGCTGCGCTTTACAGTAGGGTCACCAGTCCGCCGAACGATAAAACAGTATCAAACTGCCGTTCGGTCCTCTGACGGATTCAAGGGTCTGCAGCTGCCCATGCTGATCACGCAATTCGAAGTCGGGGACAATATCGCCTACTTGCGGGCCGAGCACATCGACATCGATGGGTTCACGGTCCTGTGCGAATGTCGATCCCGACGCGACGGTCAGGAAAAGGAGAATTGCGGAATGGGCAAGTGCGCGCATGGCCGGGAGTCTATCACGCAAGGATGACCGGTTCGATCACGCCTGGTTATTTGGCCTGCCTGTTTAAAGAATCTCTCTCATCGGTGGCGGCGTGCCCCGGTTGGTGCTCCCGTCAGGATTCGTCGTCATCGTCCAGCCGTGGGACGTGTTGCGAGACATGACGACCCGGTAATCCTGTTTGACTGGAATGCAGAACGTCACCGCGTCGTCGCAGGCATAGTAGCGAACAGTCAGGTTGAATCCCTTACCGGGCTCGTCGGACTGAACGTCAACCAGGAACTCCCTGGGATCGGCGTCCGCCTTCTCTTCAGGGCGAGGGCCTATCGCCTGCGCCGGCGAAATCGTAACCCCGTCGTCCGGAGTAATGTCGTAGCTCATGGCCGGAGCTTCGTTGTTCCAGTGAACCCGGTACAACGGATCAAGATGGAAGCCAAGGTACATCTTGCCGTTGCCGGTCTCGTAGAAGTCCATCGTGCCTTCGGCGCGGAGCTTGGTGTAGAAGGGGGCGCGGCTGGAGTCGAGATCCGGCTCAACCATCATGGGCATCATGCCTTCGGGACGCTCGACGCGCGGCACGATACCTTTGACAACGGTACCGATCATGCCCTGCTGTGGAAGGTCGACATCTTCAGGCTGCGTCTCGTTATCGACCGGGCCGACAAGACGCTCGAGATCGTCGCGCAACGCTTCCGGGTTACTCCACGCCCGACGGGCAACAACCACGCCATCGGGGCCGATCACGAGCTCGCTGTTCGGCGTCTCGCCGACCATCTTGTGATAGTCGTTTTCCATCGTGTCGGAAAGCCAGGTAATGCTGGAACCCAGCCGACGCTTCGCCTCCATGACGTGCATCAACCGCTCCTGGATCGTGAACGGTTTAACGTAGTTCTCGTATTCGGGATGCGCCAGCGGCTTATAGATGTAGAAAAACTCCACACCTTTCGGCTGGTAATCCAGTTTCACCGCCTCCAGACCTGGGACGTTTCGGATAAAGGGGGGTCAGGTGAGGCAGCCGAGCACCAGCACCTTGTAATTCTCGCTGGCCAGCTCCCGCAAATTAACCGGGTTGCCGTAGTCGTCGAAGATCGCGATATCCGGCAGCGGTTCACCAACTTTGGGGGCGTCTGCCTCGAACTGGGGCATAACGGGCGGGCCGTTCTGGGCAAAGACCGGCAAGGAGCCCAGCAGGAAAAAGACTCCTGCCAGCAGGCTATTTGTTCGTGTGTTGAACGCCCTTGCCATCTAGTCAATATAACAGACGCGGAACAGGACGCTAGTTCGTATAAATTTCAATGACTTGGCCGGCAGTCGATCGCCGGTGGTAGGATAGCCGGCCGGCGACCAATAACACTCCATCGTCAATAAATGCTGAACGTGGACGACAAAAACACGCCCGGCAAGGACAAGCTCCGCGCCCTGCCATCCATCGACCGCCTGTTGGCAGGATTCGACGGCGCGGTGGGTACCTACGGCCATGAGAAGGTTGCGGATGCTCTGCGAGCGGTCATCGAGGACCGCAGGGAGAGAATCCTCGCCGGCCAGTCGCCGAGTACTGATGAGGATTCGATCCGTGAAGCCGCCGGTCGGATTCTTGCAACGAGCGATGCGGCCCGGTTGCGCCGCGTCTTCAACCTTACCGGCACGGTCCTGCATACCAATCTTGGCCGAGCGATACTGCCCTCAGGCGCAATAGATGCCATTCAGTCTGTGGCGTCCGGTGCCAGCAATCTCGAGTTCGACCTCGGGACCGGCAAACGCGGCAACCGCGAGGCTTACGTTGAAGGGTTGATCCGCGAGCTAACCGGCGCCGAGGCGGCGACGGTGGTCAACAACAATGCCGCAGCGGTGCTGCTGGTCCTCAACACGCTCGCATTCAATCGCGAAGTGCCGGTCTCCCGCGGCGAGCTCGTCGAAATCGGCGGATCCTTCCGCATCCCTGAGGTGATGCAACGCGCTAATTGCGTCCTGGTTGAAGTAGGCGCAACCAACCGGACGCACCTGAAGGACTTCGGTAATGCCATCGGGGAACGCACCGGCTTGCTCATGAAAGTGCACACCAGCAACTACCGGATCGAGGGTTTCACCAGCGAGGTCGCGGACGCTGAGCTCGCCGAGCTGGCTGCGCGTCATGAGATACCTTGCGTGGTCGATCTCGGCAGCGGCTGCCTCGTTGACTTCAGCCAGTTTGGTTTGCCGAAGGAACCCACCGTTTCAGAAGTGCTCGCCAGGGGCCCGGATCTCGTCACGTTCAGCGGCGACAAACTGCTGGGTGGACCGCAAAGCGGCATCATCGCAGGACGCGCAGACTTGGTGGCGAGTATCCGTTCGAATCCGCTAAAGCGCGCGCTGCGGCTGGACAAGATGACGCTCGCGGGGATGGCAGAAGTTCTGAAGCTCTATCGTCATCCGGAAACGCTGGCGGAGTCGTTGCCAACCTTGCGACACCTCGCACGGCCGCAAACGGACGTTCGCGAACAGGCGGACCGACTCCTGCCCGAGATAACGAAAGCGCTGGGCGACAGCTTTTGCGCCGAGGTTATTGATGCCGACAGCCGGGTCGGGAGCGGCTCACTGCCCACCCGCAACATCCCCAGTGCGGCGATTGCCATTCGTGCCGCCGATGGCAGTGACATGATCCGTCGTCTCCAGGCGGCTTTTCGCAGCCTGCCGGTTCCGGTCATCGGCTATGCACACAAGGGCCAGCTCTTGCTCGACCTTCGTTGCCTCGATGATGAAGCGAATTTTCTGTCTCAGCTTGAGAGACTGAAGCTTTGATCATTGCGACAGCCGGTCACGTCGATCATGGCAAGACGTCGCTGGTTCGCCACCTGACGGGCGTCGATACGGACCGGCTCGAAGAGGAAAAGCGGCGAGGACTTTCGATCAGCCTTGGCTACGCGTATTGGCAGCCCGCCGATAACGTCTCGGTTGGATTTATCGACGTTCCCGGGCACACGCGCTTTATCAACAATATGATCTCAGGCATCTCCGGCATCGATGTCGGGATGCTGGTCGTCGCGGCCGATGACGGCGTGATGCCGCAGACCCGCGAACATGTCGACGTGATGCATCTCCTCGGCGTTGGGCGCTACGTGCTGGTGATCTCCAAGTGCGACCGCGTCGATGCGGAGCGAGTGGCATCGGTGACGGATGATGCCGCCAGGCTCCTGCCCGAAGGCTCGTCCGTTTATGCGATCTCGAATAGCACGGGCGATGGCATCGACGCGCTCAGGGAAGGCATTGGCGAGATGGCTCGCGAATGGTCCGACCGTGAGGTCGGCGGGGCCTTCCGCATGTCGATTGATCGCGCGTTCAATCTGCAGGGGCATGGCCTGACCGTGACCGGTACGGTCGCATCCGGATCTGTTTCCGTCGGCGACTCGGTCGCCCTTGAGCCGCAGAAAGGGGCACTTCGTGTCCGCAGTATCCATGCACAGGATGCGGCTTCAGAAACGGGGGTGGCTGGCCAGCGCTGTGCCATCAATGTGTCGGGTGACCTGCACAAGGACGACATAGAGCGGGGCGACTGGTTGTGTGGAGCCGGCAGCATTAGCACGACGACCAGGCTCGACGCACGCGTTACGCTGCTGCGTGACGCGGCGTTCGGGCTAAAGAACGCGTCGATCGTCAAGCTTCACATCGGCGCGAAGCAGATCGACGCGCGACTGATCCTGCTCAAGAGCGACGGATCATCCGATCGGCAAATCGCGCCGGGTGACAGCGCGCTTGCCCAGATCGTTATCGAACGTCCAGTACTCTGCTACCGCGGTGACCGATTCCTGATTCGCGACTATGGCGAAACGGCAACATTGGGTGGCGGCGTGGTGTTCGACCCAATCGGTGCGGAGAAAAGAAGGGCGTCGCCAGAAAGACTCGCTTACCTGACCGCGATGGGCCACGACCGGATCGATGACGCCATTCGCTCCGCACTTGAAGTCGATGACGCCGTCCTCGATTACGAAGCGCTCCTCAAGGCCTGGAACCTGGAGCCCGGGAAGCGACCGGGACGACTGATCCGGGGGATCGCCCGCATTGATACGACGGACGGGCAGCTGTGGCTGTCGCAAACTCGCTGGACGGCGATACTGCAGTCCATCCTGGACGCCCTGGCCACGTTTCATCGGGAGCAGCCCGACAACGCGGGCATCGAGCAGGGCATGCTGGCACGGCTCGTACTGAAAACCTGCGATCCGCGGCTCTTCAACCCGGCGCTTGCCGAGCTCGAGGCAGCGGGTGACATCCGCTTGTCGGGCGGACTCGTCGCCGCAAGCAGTTTCTCGGTAGCGAGGCCAAGCGAGAATGACGCCGAATGGGCTGCGGTTGCCGACATGCTCGCACAGGGTGGCCTGCAGATACCCGGCCTTGCTCAGCTCCGCGACGAGTGTGGACTAACGCCCTCGGCGCTGGATGAAATCCTGAACAACGCGCGACGCGACGGGCGAGTGGTCCGTATCAACGCGGAGCGTTACGCGGACACCGAAACCGTGAGCACGTTCGCCAGGGCGGTGCTCGCATTGACCGAGGGTCGAAAACCGCTGACCGTCGCGGCCTGCAGAGACCACCTCGGATGCGGGCGCAATGTGCTTATCGAGGTGCTCGAGTATTTCGATTCCATCGGCTTTACGCGTCGGATGGGCAATACTCGCATCGTATTAAAAAGAGACCTGCCGTCGAACCATTTCGGGATAGCGGCAAGTGACCAAGTTACACAAGTTACAAAACGGAAGAGCGATGTCCCCGGTGGGGCGCCTGGTCTTCAAAACCAGTGAGGTGCATATGATGCGCCTGGTGGGTTCGACTCCTACCTCTTCCGCCATTTTCTTACGCCCGCTGGATAGTCTGAGGCTTTGCTGCTAGCTTGATTGACGATGTCAGCGTTTACCTTTGACAACTCGCCGTATCCGATTCGCAGTGAACTCATTGCTGCGTATCGCGACTTCTGGCAGAAACTGGCACACGCTGGCACCTGGTGGACCGGCGAAGAGCGCGTTGCGATCGCCGCCGAGGTTCGCCAGGCACTGGTCTGTGAGTTCTGTGCTGAGCGGAAGGAATCTCTCTCGCCCTATACCCTTCCCGGGAAACACCAGTCGGTGGAAGGCACGGTGCTCGACGAGATCGCGGTAGATGCGGCGCATCGAATTGTTACTGACCAGACCCGAATCACCAAGGCGTGGGTACAGGACAACGTTGCCGAAGGTATGTCGGAAGGACACTACGTGGAGCTGGTTGGCGTCGTGGTCTGCGTGTTCAGCATCGACGAGTTCTGCCGGGCCTTGGGGCTGCCCCTGGAACCGTTGCCGGAACCCGTCGAGGGAGATCCTAGCCGGTATGTGCCTGTCGGCCTCGAGCGGGAAACGGGCAACGCGGCGATGATCGACCTTAAGCAAACCGGTCCGGAAGAGCAGGACCTGTGGCCGACGGGTCGCACGGGCAACGTCGTGCGTGCGCTCAGCCAGGTACCCAACGCCGTCCGCGAATGGATGGCGCTGAGCGATCAACAGTATCTGCCGATTCGCAAGATCGTTGACCCGACATCAGAGACCGAACGCATATTGAGTCGCCAGCAAATCGAGA
The DNA here is from genome assembly GCA_964522355.1 of uncultured Woeseiaceae bacterium. Classification (GTDB taxonomy): domain Bacteria; phylum Pseudomonadota; class Gammaproteobacteria; order Steroidobacterales; family Woeseiaceae; genus JBFGFX01. Next base: position 26,182 of record CAZFVT010000005.1, read on the forward strand.
TCGTTGCCGGACGAGTGTCGTCACACAACGAGTGCTTTTACTGAACAGTCTCACATGCCACGATGCTCCGTGAGAGCTCGAATTTCTCAGACGTCGATATCGACATGCACCTGATCAACGGCGAATCGACGACCAGCGATGCAGTTCCTTATTCGAACGAATTAATGGCCTTTGCGACGGCGGTCGCGTCACGGGACGAAGCCGAGTTGACCAGCATGCGCGAAGCGTTGCTTCAGGTTGCCGGAGCAGAGGTACTTGTTGATGCTGCGGCCGTGGCCGGCAACTTTCAGCGCATGGTGCGAATCGCGGACTCGATCGGCATACCGGTCGACGAGCAGCGAATGCAGGCCGCACAGCCGTCCATCG